>DATIMB010000419.1:0-1592 GCA_035475875.1 Micrococcaceae bacterium | reverse complement strand
GGTCCCACTCGCTGAACGCATCCCAGTCCAGTCCCTCCTGGCCGTAGTCCGCCGTCCAGAGCGGTGGGATGAGGGGGTGCAGGTCCTGGCCGGGACGGGAGACCTCGCGGATTATCTCCGGTGTCGGCAGGTGCGTCGGATCCGCATCCTTGATGTCATACCATCGCCATGCCCGGTTCCAGGCAGTCCGCCAGCGGTACTCCCACTCTGCGACGCTGGCTGACTCCGGGCGCGCCGAGGATCCCGGCTCGGGGGCGGGCTGAAGTTCGGGTATGTCCAGATCGGCGGCAAGCGACCACGAGTGCCGGACGAACAGGAGCAGGTTCAGGGCGACGGGATGGTCTTCCACCCGGATCACCATGTCATGGGGCCAAGGATTTCCCCAGCGAGGCCACTTCGAACGCATTGCCCTCCCCTTTGCCCGTCCCGGCCCCCAGGCTTTGCACGCCGGAGGCGCTGTTCCTTCAGCTGAGCCGCTCCAACACCAAGGCCATGCCCTGGCCCCCGCCGACGCAGAGCGTCGCCAGCCCCAGCGAGCCGTCCGTCGTCGCCAGCCCGTTCAGCAGCGTGGTAACCATCCGCACCCCGGTCATGCCGAACGGGTGCCCCAGGGCGATGGCGCCGCCGTGGGCGTTGAGCCTTGCCGGGTCGATGCCCAGCTCGCGGGCGCTGGCAACGACCTGGACCGCGAAGGCCTCGTTGAGCTCGACCAGGTCGATGTCGTCGATGCCCAGCCCGGCTAACTTGAGGGCACGGCGGGTGGCTTCGATCGGTCCCAGCCCCATGATTTCCGGCGACAGGGCGGTCGCTGCGGTGGAGACGATGCGGGCCAGCGGCGTCAGCCCCAGCTGGCGGGCCCGGACATCGCTCATTACGACGGCGGCAGCGGCGCCGTCGTTGAGCGGGCAGGCGTTGCCGGCCGTCACGGTACCGTCCGGTCTGAAAGCCGGTTGCAGGGCGCTGACCGCCTCCAGCGTGACGCCCGCGCGGGGCGAGTCGTCGCGGTCCACCACCGTGCCGTCCCGTCGGGTGTAAGGGGTGATTTCCCTGGCGTAGAAGCCGCTGGCGATTGCCGCCTCGGCGCGGTTCTGGCTCAGCACGCCCCACTCATCCTGGTCGCGTCGGCTGATGCCCAGCGAGGTGGCCACATTCTCCGCCGTCTGGCCCATCGCCAGGTAGATATCCGGCAGCAGCCCCTCTTCCCGTGGATCGGTCCAGACGGCATTGTCCTTGGCCGTGGCGGCACTCCGCCGTTCCGCCTCCGCAAACCGAGGGTTGTGGGTCGCGTCATCGGTTTCCCCGGCACCCTTCCAGTTCGCGTACCGGGAAACGGATTCGACGCCGGCAGCAACGAAGGCGTCCCCCTCACCGGCGCGGATGGCATGGAACGCCATCCGCAGGGTCTGGATGCTGGAGGCGCAGAAGCGGTTGACGGTGGCCGCGGGGACAGTGTCCAGTCCGGACAGCACGGCGACGACGCGGGCCATGTTGGAGCCCGCCTCGCCGCTGGGCTCGGCGCAGCCGAGGTAAAGGTCATCCAGCGAGAGCGGATCAAGACCCGGTACTTTTGCCAGCGCGGCCTGGACCATCGC
>DATIMB010000418.1:0-5040 GCA_035475875.1 Micrococcaceae bacterium | reverse complement strand
CGGGTCTCCACCATGGCGGACGGCATAGCCGTCGGCCGGCCGGGCCAGTTGCCCTTTTCGATCATCCGCGAGTTGGTGGACGACGTAGTAACCGTCAGCGAGGATTCCCTGGCTCGGGCGCTGATCTTCCTGCTGGAACGGACCAAGATGGTGGTGGAACCTGCCGGCGCGGTGGGGGTGGCGGCCCTGATGGACGGGAAGATTGAGAATCCCGGCACGACGGCGGTGATCCTCTCCGGCGGCAACATAGATCCGATGCTGATGCTCAAGGTGATCCAGCGAGGCCTGGCTGCCGCAGGCCGGTTCATGACCGTGCGCATGATGCTCGACGACCGGCCCGGTTCACTGGCGACGATTTCTCGGATCATTGCCGAAAACGACGCCAATGTCACCGGAGTGGACCACACACGGGTGGGCGGGTCGATCAGCATGGGCGATGTTTCCATCACGGTGAACCTGGAGACCAAGGGACACGAGCACGGTGAGCAGGTCCTGACCGCCCTGCGGGCCGAAGGCTTCCAGCCCATCGTCGTCCACTAACAGGTTGAGTGTGGACATCTGCCCCTCGAAACGGAGTTTCAAGGGGCAGATGTCCACACTCAACGGAAGGGGTTAGCCGACGTAGGGCTTGGCGGAGATGATCTCCACCTTGATTTCCTTACCGTTCGGCGCCGTGTAGCTTAGCTCGTCGCCGGCCTTGTGGCCGTGGATCGCCGCACCCAGCGGCGACTTTTCGCTGAACACGTCCAGCTCGGTATCGCCGGCAACCTCGCGGCTGCCCAGCAGGAACGTCGTTTCGTCGCCGGCAATCTTGGCCACCACCAGCATGCCCGGCTCCACGATTCCGTCGTCGGCCGGGGCCTCGCCCACGTGGGCGTCGCGCAGCAGTTCGGTCAGCTGCCGGATGCGTGCCTCAATCTTGCCCTGCTCGTCCTTGGCCGCGTGGTAGCCCCCGTTTTCCTTGAGGTCACCTTCGGAGCGGGCCTGTTCGATTCGCTTGACGATCTCGGCACGGCCGGGCCCCGACAGGTGCTCCAGTTCAGCCTTCAGACGGTCGAAAGCTTCCTGGGTGAGCCAGGCGGCAGGTGCGCTGTTAGAGGTAGACACAGACTTCTCCTTGAGGGTACTAACAAGCAAAGACCCCGCTCACGGCTGTCAACGTCATGCTGGCATAAGGGCTGCCAGCACACCACAGGAGCCAACCAAGCGGGGCAAGGGTATTGATCCAGTGTAGGCAAGATCGCCGGTAAACCCAAGATGGGGGCCGGTGTGTGGACAACGATTTTGCCCCGCGATTCCCCGTTCCGGCCGGAAATCGGCGGGCACCAGCCCTGTGACAGGCGTTACTTGCCGGGCACCAGCCAGCAGCTGTCGACGTCGGCCGAGACGGCCAGGGATTCCGTCCGCACCGAGGCGCGCTGCGCCGTCGTCCGTCCCTTGTCCGCGCCCGCGTCGACCCCATTGGGTCCAATCGTGACCACGTCCCAGCCGACGACGGCGAAACTTTCGCCCAGTGCCTTGACGGCGCATTGCGCGGTGCTGGCCGGGTCCTTGGTCACCTGGAAGTCAACCACGGTTTGGGTGGCGTCGGTGACGTTGTAGCCGACCACCTTGTTACCCACGGCGGCCGGTCCCCGGCCCAGACCCAGCCAGGCCACGAAGGCCAGCGCCAGCACGGAGATCACCACTGTGATCAGGATCCTGTTCCGCCGGGTGAGGGCACGCTTGGGCGCGCCATAGCGATTGGCTAGGCTGGTATCGGCTGATGAAGCTGGGATGCTCACTGGGTCCACACGTTTTGTGTCCCCGGACGGGTCCGCGGGACGGTACGAAACTCCGCACACGGCGGGTCGGGCTGTTCCAGTTTATCGCCAATAGTTAAGGGTGCCTGCGCGGCAACCGTCGTCCGTCAGATCGGGAGGAACCTAATGGCCATTGCAGAGGTCGATACCCCAGGGGCTGGCCCGGGCAAGGGACTACGTCTGTTGGCAGTCCACGCCCATCCGGATGACGAGGCCAGCAAGGGGGCCGCGATGATGGCCTACTACCTGGACCAGGGCGTTGAGGTCATGGTGGCCACCTGCACAGGAGGGGAACGCGGCGGAATCCAGAACCCTGCGATGGAGAGCGACGCGCATGCGGCCCGGGACATGGCCGGGGCACGGCGGATCGAGATGGCCAACGCCGCAGCGGCATTGGGTATCCAGCACACCTGGCTGGGATTCTTCGACTCGGGGCTGCCCGAGGGGGAGCCGCTGCCGGAACTGCCCGCCGGCTGTTTTGCCCTGCAGCCGCTGGAGCGGGCCGCCGCGCCGTTGGTCCGGCTGGTGCGCCGCTTCAGGCCGCAGATCATCGTCAGCTACGACGAAAACGGCGGTTACCCGCACCCGGACCACATCATGGCGCACCGGGTGGCCGTTGAAGCCTTCCAGGCGGCTGGGGATCCGCAGCGCTATCCGGGAACCGGCGAGGCCTGGGAGCCCTCAAAGCTGTACTACGACCTGGCCTTTAACCCGCAGCGCTTCCGTGCCCTGCACTTTGCCCTGGAGGCCGCCGGTATCCAGTCCCCCTATGCCGAGCGGATCGCCTCCTGGCTGGAATCCGATGCCGAGGGCCACAAGCCGCCCGTCGGCCGGCACCCTACCACCACCCAAGTCGACTGCGGCGACTACTTCGAGGTCCGTGAGGCTGCGCTGCGGGCGCATGCCACCCAGGTGGATCCGGAAGGTTTCTTCTTTGCTGTCTCCGCCCAGATGCAGCGGAAAATCTGGCCGTGGGAGGACTACTCGCTGATTGAGTCCCGGGTGGAGACCAACCTGCCCGAACACGACCTCTTCGCTGGCCTACGATAGATACAGGGGCGCAACCCCGGGGAGCACAGCGCCGGGGAACAGAGAAAGACGGAAATTGCATACTTTGATTTTGGCGCTGGCCACTGCGCCGCCCAGTGATTCGCCGACGGTGCAGCCGGGGTTGGATCCAACCCAGGTTGGCCCGGGTTTTGCGGGGTTCC
Source organism: Micrococcaceae bacterium (assembly GCA_035475875.1). Classification (GTDB taxonomy): domain Bacteria; phylum Actinomycetota; class Actinomycetes; order Actinomycetales; family Micrococcaceae; genus Arthrobacter_M. The sequence continues at coordinate 2,027 of DATIMB010000418.1, read as the reverse complement.
TGGTCACTTTCGGCGTCGTCGCAGTGATGTTCTTCGTCATCAGGGACATGGTTAAGCGCATCCGCCGGGTCCGCTACCGCGGCCAGGTGGAGGAGGCCGCGGCCGCGGAACGTGAGACGTTGCGGCAGGAGGCCGACGGCGCAGTGCCCGGCGAGGGTGGGAAGCGCGAGCAGCCGCGGGTGGGCGGCAGCCACGGTCCCGATGCGGACTACCTGGATTCCGGGAGCCGGGACGATGGCCGAACCGGTTCGTCCTGAGCCAGTCAATGCACTGGCAGGTCAGCCTTCCGCCTATCTCCGCCAGCACGCGGACAACCCGGTGGGCTGGCAGCCGTTCGGGGATGCCGCCTTTGAGGCAGCACGCGCACGCGACGTGCCCGTCTTCCTCTCCATCGGATACGCCGCCTGCCATTGGTGCCATGTCATGGCGCACGAGTCCTTCGAAGACGTTGCCACCGCACAGTACCTGAACGCACACTTCGTGCCGGTAAAGGTGGACCGCGAGGAGCGCCCCGACGTGGATGCCACCTACATGGCGGCCACCCAGGCGATCAGCGGCGAGGGCGGCTGGCCAATGAGCGTCTTCCTGACCCCCGACGGGCTGGCATTCCACGCCGGAACCTATTTCCCGCCACGGCCCGCCGTGGGCCGGCCGTCGTTTCGGCAGGTCCTGGAGGCAGTCCACGAGGCCTGGACGCAACGGCGTGAACAGGTGGAGCACAGCGCCGCGGGACTGGCCCGGACGCTGGGGGAGAACCCTTTGGCACGCGGCCTGCCGGTGGGCCAACCCCTGAAGGAGCCGCGGACGGACGAGGAATCCGTTCCGCCTGCGGCTGCACCGGCCGCAGCTTCGCCGGACGCGGCTGAACCGGTTCCGCCGGGCACGGACACGGCTGGACCCGTCGTCGTCCCCGAGGCCGCGGCCCCGGCGATCCCGCGCGAGGTCACCGTGGCCGCCGTCGAGGCCCTGGCAGCCTCCGAGGACACCCAGTTCGGGGGCTTTGGCCGGGCGCCGAAGTTCCCGCCGTCGCCGGCCCTTGAATTCCTGATCCGGCACGCTGCAACGGGGGCGACGACGGCGGCCCTGGCACGTGCGATGGCCGCGCGCACCCTCTCCGCGATGGCCAACTCGGCCCTTTTCGACCAGCTTGACGGCGGTTTTGCCCGCTATTCGGTCACCGCGGATTGGTCTGTACCGCACTTTGAGAAGATGCTCTACGACAACGCTTCGCTGCTGCGGGTCTATGCGCACTGGCTGCGGCTGCCCGACGGAGCGGACTATCCGCACGTCGAGGCTGAGCGCGTGGTGCGCCGCACGGCGGACTGGCTGCAGAGTGCGCTGTGCCTGGCCGACGGTTCTTTCGCCTCCTCGCTGGATGCGGACACCGTGGTGGACGGGGTGCACGCCGAGGGCGCCACCTACCTTTGGACCCCCGAGGAATTGGCGGCAGCCGCCGCGGCCGCCGGCTGGCCGGAGCTCGGCCCCAGGCTGGACCGGCTGATGAACGTGCGTCGACCCGGGTCCGTCACGGCGGAAGGATCCCCTCTGCATCCGGCCGGACCGCTAAGCGCAGGCCAGCGGCAGTTGTGGGAAACCGTCGCTCCGGAACTGTCCCGGCTCCGTGCCCTGCGTCCGCAGCCGGCCCGGGACGACAAGGTCGTCGCTGGCTGGAACGGACTCGCCATCGCTGCGCTCGCCGACGCCGGGCTGATCCTGGCCGACGACGCACTCCTGGGAGCCGCCGCCCGGGCCGCGGACTATCTGGCCGCGGTGCACTGGGACGGCCAGGTGCTGTCCCGCGTCTCGCACGATGGCGCAGCGGTCGGGATAGGCGGACTGCTGGAGGATTACGCGTTTGCCGCCGACGGGTTGCTGGCACTGTACGCCGCCAGCGGGACCGAGCGCTGGTATCTGCTGGCCGAAGAGCTCCTTGCAGCCGCGGAGTCCCGCTTCATTGTGGACGGAGTGCTGGTCGATGCCGCCGCAGAGTCCACCCAGATCCTCAACGCCCACGGCGGCAGGCTGAC
>DATIMB010000417.1:0-3799 GCA_035475875.1 Micrococcaceae bacterium | reverse complement strand
CCCGGGGCGGTCGGGTGGAATTCGTAGGACAGCGGCAGGTCGAAGCCGCCCTGCTGCCAGACCTTCGGAAACGCCCTCTCGTCCAGGGCAGCGGCGTCCTCGGCCATCACCACGTCCGGATCAAAGTCCAGCAGCGTCGGGTTGTCCCGCCGGGCGTCCTTCCACCATTTGTCGAAATGCCGCTCGGAGACCACCTCGGCGCCCACGCGTTCGTCGTAGAAGTCGAACAGGGTTTCGTCGTCGACGCGCAGGTCGCGCCGGCGCATCCGGGTTTCCATCTCCTCCACCTCGGCCAGCAGCGCCTGGTTGCGGGAGAAGAACTTGTGGTGGGTGCGCCAGTCACCCTCCACCAGGGCGTGCCGGATAAACAGTTCGCGGCTGAGTTCCGGATCGATGCGGCCGTAGTTGATCCGGCGCTGCGGGACGATCGGCACGCCGTACAGCGTGACCTTCTCGTAGGCCATCACCGAGCCCATTTTTTTGGACCAGTGCGGCTCACTGAAGCTGCGCTTGACCAGATCCGGGGCCACCTGCTCGGCCCAGAGCGGATCGAATTTGGCCACCACCCGTGCCCACAGCCGGGAGGTTTCCACCAGTTCGGCCGCCATCACCCAGTCGGGGGACTTCTTGAATAGTGCCGAGCCGGGGAAGATGGCGAACCGGGTGCCGCGGGCGCCGGCGTATTCGCGCTTGCGCTGGTCGTAGAGGCCGATGTGGCTCAGCAGCCCGGTCAGCAGGCTCATGTGGATCCCGGTGTGGTTGCCCACCGGATCGATTCCGTCGGCACTGCCGCCCGGTATCCCGGCGCCATGGCCACCCGGGTGCCCGCCGCCCGCCAGCGTGATGCCCAGCGGCTTGGCCAGCTGACGCAGCTGGGTGAACAGGTCCTGCCACTCGCGTACCCGAAGGTAGTTGATGAATTCGGCTTTGCAGAGCCGGCGGAAGGCGGTGGAGGAGAGCTCCTTCTGCTTCTCCTGGAGATAGCGCCACAGGTTGAGGTAGCCAGTGAAATCCGAGTTCTCGTCGACGAACCGCTTGTGCTTCTCTGCTGCCAGCTGCTGCTTGCCGCTCTCGGCCTGCGGACGCTCGCGCGGGTCCTGGATGGTCAGTGCGGCGGCCAGGATCATCACCTCACGGGCGCAGCCGCGCTGGCCCGCCTCGATGATCATCCGGCCCAGCCTCGGGTCCACCGGGAGCTGGGCCAGCTGGCGTCCGACGGCGGTGATGGCACCTTGGGGGCCGACGGCGCCCAGTTCGCGCAGCAGCGCGACGCCGTCGGAAATCGCCCGCGACTCGGGCGGTTCGACGAACGGGAAGTCCTCCACGTCCTTGGGGCCCTGCGCCACCCCCATGGCACTCATCTGCAGGATCACCGCGGCCAGGTTGGTGCGCAGGATCTCCGGGTCGGTGAATTCGCGCCGGGCGGCGAAGTCCTCCTCCGAATAGAGCCGGATGCAGATGCCGTCGGAGACACGCCCGCAGCGGCCGGAGCGCTGGTTGGCCGAGGCCTGGGAGACCCGCTCGATGGGCAGCCGCTGGACCTTGGTGCGGTGCGAATACCGGGAGATGCGCGCGGTGCCGGGATCGATGACGTACTTGATGCCGGGCACTGTCAACGAGGTTTCCGCCACGTTGGTGGCCAGCACAATGCGGCGCTTCTTCCCGGGGGTAAAGACGGCGTGCTGTTCGGCCAGCGAGAGCCGCGCGAACAGCGGCAGGATCTCGGCGTCCCGCAACCGAGGATTGGAAGGAATCCGACCTCGGAGCGCCTCGGCGGCATCGCGGATCTCGCGCTCGCCGGAGAAGAAGATCAGCACATCGCCGGGGGCCTCGCGGGAGAGCTCGTCCACGGCGTCGCAGACTGCGTCCAGCGGGTCGCGGTCCTCTTCGAGCGGATCGTCGCTGCCGCCGTCGTCGTCCTCCTCCCCGGACGCCGGGGCGCTGAGCGGGCGGTAGCGGATCTCCACGGGGTAGGTGCGCCCGGAGACCTCCACGATGGGCGCCGGACCGGCGTCGGTGGCGAAGTGCGCGGCAAAGCGCTCCGGGTCGATCGTGGCGGAAGTGATGATGACCTTGAGGTCCGGGCGTTTGGGCAGGATCCGTTTGAGGTAGCCCAGAATGAAGTCGATATTGAGGCTGCGCTCATGTGCCTCGTCGATGATGATGGTGGAGTAGCGGCGCAGCAGCCGGTCGCGCTGGATCTCGGCCAGCAGGATGCCGTCCGTCATGAGTTTGATCCTGGTCTGCGGGCCCACGTGGCCGGTGAAGCGGACCTGGTAACCCACCTCGGCGCCAAGTTCGACGTCGAGCTCGCTGGCGATGCGCTCCGCGACCGTGCGCGCCGCCAGCCGGCGCGGCTGGGTGTGCCCGATCAGGCCCTTCTCCGCCAGACCCAGTTCCAGGCACATCTTGGGGATCTGCGTGGTCTTGCCGGAGCCCGTTTCGCCGGCGATGATGGTGACCTGGTTTGCCGCGATGGCCGCCATCAGGTCCTCGCGGCGCTCCGCGACCGGCAGCTCCGGCGGGTAGTGGATAGTCAAAGTCATTGTGCTTCCAGTTTATGGGGCGCCCAACAACTAACCCGCACCAAGTGCACGGAATCACGGGTTTTCATGCACTTACTGCGGGGCAGATGGAGGCCGGGCGGCGTGCCGGAGCCGGTCCGCCATTTCCACCGCCCGTTCGCGCAGTTCCGCCGGTTCCAGGATCTCGAACGGGATTCCGGTCGCGGCCAGATGGGCCAGCGGGGTCTCCAGCGAGTCCCAGCCCATCCGCAGCACGGTCCGGGAGCCGCCGTCGTCCTGAAGCGTGGCGGTGCTGGTGCCGAAGGTTTCCAGCACGACGGCGGCGCTTGCGTGCAGGCGGACCACCAGATCGTAGCGGTACGGGGAGCGGGTGATGGAGTTGTGGACATATTCGGCCAGATCCTCTGCGGGCAGCGGACGGGGCAGGAACTTCTGCCGGCTGGCTGGAACGCCGGTGATCCGGTCCACCCGGAAGGTGCGCCAGTCCGCCCTGTCCATGTCCCAGGCCACCAGGTACCAGCGCCGGCCGGCGTCGACCAGGCGGTAGGGTTCCACCAACCGTTGGGTCTGTGCGCCGTCCGCCGCCGCATAGCCGAAGGAGACGGCGCGCCGCTGGGCCACCGCGCCGGAAATGGCTGTCAGGATCTGCGGATCAACCGCCGCCGCCGGGGAGGTGATGGTGGAGACGGAGGCCTTGAGCGAGGCGAACTTGGGCCGCAGCCGGGAGGGGAGGACCTGTTCCAGCTTGCCCAGCGCCCGCACCGATGCCTCGCCGATACCGGCAACCGGGCCGGCCGTGACGGCTGTCAGGCCCAGCGCCACGGCCAGGGCCTCGTCGTCGTCGAGCAGCAGCGGGGGCAGCTGCGCGCCGGCACCGAGTTGGTAGCCGCCGGCGACGCCGGGGGAGGCATTGATCGGGTAGCCCAGGCTGCGCAGCTTGCCGATGTCCCGCCGAACTGTCCGCTCGGTGACGGCCATCCGCTGGGCCAAGGCGGAGCCGGTCCATTCGCGCCGGATCTGCAGCAGGGAGAGCAGCTGCAGCAGGCGGGCCGAGGTTTCCAACATGGGACCGAATCTACCCGCTATCGCGGACCGAAGCTGTCCTGAATTGTTCCTACGCTGTTGGTATGCGGTTTATCAGCAGCTATTACCCGTCCGAGCAGGCCACCGGCGAGCAGGTTCCTGTCGCCGCGCCGGCGCAGGCGAGGTCCGACGGCAGAGCCCGCCGCTCTTTTTCTGATGGGGACAGGCGGAATGCGGACGGGTGGGATGTG
>DATIMB010000416.1:0-4419 GCA_035475875.1 Micrococcaceae bacterium | reverse complement strand
TCCACCCGGTCCTGCTCAACATCGAGCACCAGCACCTTCTGGTACGGCGTGGTGCGCAGCCGGTAGGAACCGTGCGCTTCCATGGTGTCCGCGAGCGCAGTCAGGGTAGTTCCGGAGAGCCGTCCCACCGTGGGCGCCGCGCCGACGAAGAACTTGCCGTCCTTCTGCTCGTGGATCCCCACGTGGTCCCCGGGCGTGGACGGTTTCGGCGCCGCCGGTCCGTCAGGCAGCTTGTGGCCCAGGTATTCGTCCTCCAGCACCCGGCGGAACTTCTCGGTTCCCCAGTCGGCCAGCAGGAATTTCAGCCGCGCCTTGTTGCGCATCCGCCGGTAGCCGTAGTCGCGGAAGATGCTGGTCACGCCGACCCAGACGTTCGCTGCCTCCTCCGGCGGTACAAAGGCGCCCAGCCGCTCGGCCAGCCGGGGGTAGGTGGACAGCGCGCCGCCCACCCAGAGGTCGTAGCCGGGCCCCAGTTCCGGGTGCACCACGCCCACCAGCGAGACATCGTTGATCTCGTGCACCACGTCCTGCGACGGGTGGCCGGTGATGGCGGTCTTGTACTTGCGCGGCAGGTTGGCAAACTCCGGGTCGCCGATGAAGCGCTCGCTCAGTTCGCGGATCAGCTCCGTCGGGTCCAGGATCTCGTCCTTCGCGATGCCGGCCACCGGGCTGCCCAGGATGACGCGCGGCACGTCGCCGCAGGCCTCGGTGGTGGACAGGCCGACGGATTCGAGCCGGCGCCAGATTTCCGGTACGTTCTCGATCTCGATCCAGTGCAGCTGGATGTTCTGCCGGTCCGTCAGGTCCGCGCTATCCCTGGCGAAGTCCGTGGAGATCCCGCCGATCACGCGCAGCTGCTCCGAGGTGAGGGCACCGCCGTCGATCCTCACCCGCAGCATGAAGTACCGGTCCTCCAGCTCGTGCGGCTCCAGCGTGGCGGTCTTGCCCCCGTCGATCCCCTGCCGGCGCTGGGTATACAGGCCCCACCAGCGGAAGCGGCCGTGCAGGTCATCACTGTCGATGCTGTTAAAGCCCTGCTTGGCGTAGATCGACTCGATCCGCGCCCGGCAGCTCAGCCCGCCGTCCTCCTGCTTCCACACCTCGTTGGAGTTCAGCGGGGCGGTGCCGTCAATCTTCCACTGGCCGTGCGGTTTGGCGGCGGGCCGGCCCGGGCGGGTGGCAAGAGCTGTCTGCGTCATGAATCGAGGTTAGGCGGGGAGCTGGGCCATTCGAAAGGAAAAGGAAACGCTAGGTCACGGGCGGAAACAATTCGTCACCTCGGGCATTTTCCTTGCCGTTTTCCTTGCCTTCGGCGGGTCCGGCATGCGTGGCCAGGGCCTGGTCGTAACGCTCCAGCGCCAGTTCGGCCAGCACCTCCGCGGGCAGCAGCGGCGCGGTCACCAGGTCCGCCCCGGCCTTGGCCAGCTGGTCATGGAAAAATCCCGGGGCCAGCAGGTAGGAGGCGATGGCCACCTTGGCGGCGCCCTGGGCCTTCAGGCGTTCGACGGCGTCCGGCACCGAGGGCTGTGCGCTGGCTCCGTAGCCGGCCAGGATCCTCTGCGGCAACAGCCGGCGCAGGCTGCCGGCCAGCTGCTCCACGCTCTCGGCCGCGGCGGGATCCGAGGAACCGGCGGCGGCGAGGACGATGCCCCAGTCCTCCGGTACACCCTGCAGCCGCTCGCGCAGCAGTTCTGCCAGCCGCGGGTCCGGTCCCAGCGGGGCAGCGGCCCTGATCCCCGTACGGCTGGCTACGGCGCGGGCAATATCCACGCGCACGTGGTATCCGACGGAGAGCAGCAGCGGCACGACGACGGCGGCAGTCCCGTCGGGCAGCGCGTCCACGACGTCGGGCAGCGCCGGTTCCTGCACGTCGACGTAGGCCTCCAGTACCTCCAGTCCGGGGCGCAGCGCAGCGATCTGCTGCCGTAGCCGGTCGATGCACTCCCGCCCCTCGGGATTGCTGGTTCCGTGCGAACAGGCGATGAGGACGGGTTGGGCCATGGCCACAGCGTACCAATCTGCTCACCGACCGCGCCCGGTCGGTGAGCAGGGCGGGTTCCGGCTCACCGAGAAGGCCCTCTCACTGAGCAGAACGGTTCCGGAACGACTACTGCGCGGACGAGTCGCCGAGGGTCACGTGCACCGTCTGGCTCTGCTGTCCGCGCTGCACCGTCACATCGACCTGCTGTCCCGGATCTTTTTTCCGCAGGGCGGCCAGCAGGTCCGTCACATTGGTGACCTTCCCGCCGTCGAACGCTGTAATAATGTCCCCCACCTTGATGCCGGCCTTATCCGCCGGACCGCCGGAGGCCACATTAATGATCAGCGCCCCGGAGGTGGTGGGGAGGTTGAAGCGCTGGACAATCTGCGGGGTCAGGTCTGCGGGGACCACGCCCAGCAGCGCATGCTTGACCTTGCCGTTCTTCAGCAGCTGGTCCGCGACGTTGGTAACCGTGGTGGCCGGGGTAACGAATCCGATGGCGACGGCGCCCGAGCTCGGCGGCAGGTACGCCTCGGACAGCCCGATGACCTCGGAGTTGCCGTTGACAACGGCTCCGCCCGAGTTGCCAGGGGAAATCGGCGCATCCGTCTGGATGAGGTCGAGACTGCCCTGCGGGGCTTCCTGGGACGGCGGCATGTTGCGGTGCAGTCCCGAAATAATCCCCGCGGTGACCGTCTCCGTCAGTCCGAGCGGAGATCCGATCACGACGTCGAGCTGGCCGACCTGGGGTTCGGTGGAGGAGAACTTGGCGGCCGGAAGGTTCGTCTTGTCCGCCTTGATCACCCCGACGTCGGTCGCGTTATCCACGCCGACAAGAGCGGCTTTGGTCTGCGAACCGTCGGCAAACTGCACGGTGACGCTGCTGTAGGGATTCTTCTGCTGGTCCTCCACCACATGCGCGTCCGTGACGATGGTGCCGTCGCTGTGGTAGACCACTCCGCTGCCCAGGCCGATCGGGGTGGTGATGGTGACGACGGAGGGCTCTAATTCCTGGACGATACCGGGCACGGCCGGAAGTCCAGCGCCGCCGGCCTGGTTACCGGCCCCGGACCCGCCCGAGCCGGTTCCGCCCGAGCCTCCCGCGCCGGACCCACCCGCGGAGCCGCCCACGCCCGAAGACTGCCCTGCGGACGGGGAACTGCTGGCGGACTGCTGCGAGGTCTGGCCGGTGCAGCCGGTGGCAAAGACCAGCACTCCGATGGCTACCAGGCCTGCCAGCCTGTGCTGCGGGCGGATAACCTGAGGACGAGTATGCCTAGCCACGATGGCCTCCATTACCGGATTTCCGCATCGGGCCAGCTGCTTGGCCGCTTCCACGGGCCAAGGCGCCGGGGATCCGCACAGGGAACCGTGGATGGAATCTACGTTAGACCGAACCGGCCCTATGCGGTAGGCAGCTTCTTCGGTAGGCAGCTTCTGGGGTAGACAGCTTCGTCGGTAGGGAGCTTCGGGGTTACCCCGTCATGGCTTGACGGACCACGGGGACTGCATCCCGCCTTCCAGCCTGGCGTACACCGTAATCTGGTACCGGGCCGCCCGGCCCGCCGGATGGAGGCTGAACGAAATGAACACCCCTGGCGGCGTGAATATCGATTTTCCGCTGACGCTGGACCTGCTGGGTGTCTTCTTCTTTGCGGTTTCCGGCAGTCTGCTCGCCGCCCGCAAAGGCTTCGATCTGGTCGGTTCGCTGCTGCTGGGCTCCCTGGTGGGCCTGGGTGGTGGTGTGGTCCGGGACATCATCATCAACGCCGGAGTTCCGGCCGCCTTCGCCAACCCGCTCTACCTGGTGCCCCCTGCTGTGGCAGCCCTCCTGGTGTATTTCCTGTTCCGCACCGTGGAGCGGGTGGGAAATCTGCTGATGATCTTCGACGCGGGCGGGCTGGCGCTGTTCTGTATCACCGGCACACTCAAGGCGCTGGCCGCCGGGATGAATCCGGTGGCTTCGGCCCTCCTTGGGGCTACCACCGCGGTGGGCGGCGGGCTGCTCCGCGACGTCACCGCCAACGAAGTGCCGGAACTCTTCGACCCCAAGGACCTTTACGCCATCCCGGCTTTCCTGGGCGCGGCCCTGACCGTCACGCTCTATACCGCCGGCTGGTTGAACCTGGCCGGGGAAATCGGGATCGCCGTCGCCGTCTTTGCCCTGCGTGTGCTCTCCAGGCGGCTGCAATGGTACGCACCGCTGGCCGTGCGCGGCTGGCACCGGAGCGGCCGGATTCGCGACTAGGATTACTTCCAGATCCCCCCACCGACTTGGAGTCCCGCATGAGTGAAATGTTCCTGGAGAAATTCCGCGGCCTGGTCCCCCAATATCTCGAGGAGCCGTGGCAGGAGGCCGACGGCATTCCGCTGGCCGAACTGGATGGGATCCTGGCGGAACACCACCTCAAGATCCCACAGGTGCTGCGCGAATTCCT
>DATIMB010000415.1:0-3813 GCA_035475875.1 Micrococcaceae bacterium | reverse complement strand
GAGCTGGGCAATGTGCCGCTGCCGGATCTGGAGCGCACGCTGAACCTGGGCGTGGGCATGGTGGCCATCGTTTCGGCGGACGCCGCCGACGCCGCGGTTTCCCGGCTGACCGAGCGCGGCCAGCCGGCCTGGGTGATGGGTACCATTACCGCCGACGACGACGGACTTCCCTCCGGCGCGTCGGTCCAAGGCGGCCCGGACTACGTCCAGGGCGCCAAGGGCGTGGACGGCGGCGCCGTCCGACTGGTCAACGCCTACGCCTGAGCCGCGCCCGCGCTTCCCGCGGCGTCCCCGCCCGTACCGCCAGCGGACATCAGGCAGAAGGTGGCGCCCTGCGGGTCGGCGAGCACGGCCAGGCGTCCGATGCCGGGGACATCGAAGGCCGGTGCTATCACCTGCCCGCCCAGTTCCTGTGCCTTGGCGATCGCGGTGTCGGCGTCGCCGACATTGAAGTAGATGGTCCAGTTGTTGGGAATGTCCGGCATCGGTTTCTTCATGGCACCGGCAATGCCCTTCCCGCCGACCATAAACTGCGTGTAATCACCCATGTCCCCGGCCGGTGCCGTCTCGCTGTCCATTCCGGCAACGGCCTTGTAGAACGGCAGCACGGCATCCACGTCGTCCACCTGGAGCTCATTCCAGACCACCGTTCCGGGTTCGTTGACCAGGCCTGAACCGATGTGGCCGGTGCCCTGCCAGAAGCCCACCACGGCGCCGCTCGGGTCCGTGCCCATCACCATCCGGCCGGACCCGGGGATCTCGTCCGCCGGGAACATCGGCTTGCCGCCGGCCTCCGTCATCTTCTTCTCCGCATCATCCGCGCTGTCCACGGCGATGTAGGTATTCCACATGGAGGGAACGCCCGCCTGCGTCTGCTCCGGCATCTGGGCCATCATCCCGGCCACATAGGAGCCCTTCAGCGATGCCATGCTGTAGGTCATCCCCTCCGGTGCGGGCATCTCCTCGATGTTCCAGCCGAACAGGGATGAGTAGAAGGACTTGGCTCCCTCCACGTCGGAGCTGGTGAGATCAACCCAGCAGGGCGTACCCTGCGCGTAACTTTCGACCTTAGGCATTCGAAGACCTTTCGTTGCAGTTTCCTGGGGGGACATGCCGCTTGGCGGACATGTCCCATCCAAGCACTCGGCTTCCCAGCGCGGAAGAGGCGGGGGCAGCAGAACTGCTTGAGCAGGTGCAACGCAATGTCTGGGCACAACAAAAACCCCGCCCAGTGCGACCCCGGTTCAGGGGTCGCCAACTGGTGCGAGGTGATACAGGTGGGCTACTGGCAGGCCTGTGGACCTAGCCGATGCGACGGGTGTCTACCTCGTCGTCGTCATCGCCTTCAAACTGATCCGCATACTTGTCCTCGTACGCTGAGTAGTCCGGTTCAACCGGAACCTCCGTACGGCGGCTGGCGGCACGACTAGTAGTGGCACCTAGTTCGCGCTGAAGTGCCGTGTAGTCAGTATTCGGGGAATAGTACTTGATGTCCCGAGCCTGCTTGGTTGCCTTAGCCTTTTGACGGCCGCGCCCCATGGCGTGACCCCCTTTTGCACTTGGACCGGAGGTGGTCGCCCGGCTAAGAGCGAGGCCCCGGAATATTCGGTCAATTTGTCGTACCTCTAGATTACATGGTTTCCGCGTCGGGTGTGTCCGGCCCCCCGCGCGCCTGCCCCGCATTGTTCGGTAGAGTCGGAGGGTAGGGGAACGGGAACCTGCGCGGGCAGGCTCTGCGTACGCTGCGGAAGGTGTGGATTCGTCGATGAGCGAGCAGGACAAGGAGCAACCGGAGAAGGCTGCCGCGCGGCCTTCCCGCCCCGGGGATAAGGGCGACGACGTCCGTCCCGGCGTCGCGGACCGTCCCGTCCCGGCCGGGCCGGGGACCCCGGAGCACAACGGCATTAGCGCCGCCGACGTCGACGTGGAACTGCCCGGCGACAAGGTAGACCTTCCCGAACCGCATCTGGGCGACGCCCGGATCAGCGAGGATGTGGCGAAAACCACCTCCCTTGACCAGGTCGAGGCGGAGGCCGACGAGGTGGCGCACGAGGCGGAAAGCGCCGGCACCCTGGTCGGCGGCCGCGAGGCCATCCGGGTGACGCCCCAAAAGGGACGGAACGTCCGCCCGGGCGGAGCCAAGGCCGCCGGGGCTGAACCGGTAACGGAAAAAACCCCGAGCGTGCCCCCGGCGCCGGCCGTACCGGTCGCGCCCAAAACAGGTGCCGCCGGACAAACGTCCTGGATTCCTCCCCGGCCTGCTTTCGGCACCCCCACCGCCACCAACGAACCCGCCGTGCGCGGCCGGCGCGCCGACACCGCCCGAGGCCGTGGCAACGCCGCCGGCCGAAACAGTCTGCCCCTGCTGGCCGGCGCCGGCGTCGTCGCCCTGATCCTGATAGGCCTGCTGATCTGGCTGATCGTCTCGCTGGTCAGTGGCGGCCAGCCCAGCGCCGCCCCGTCAAACGCCCCGCAGGACTGGAAGCAGGGGGACTGCCTGAAGGGCTTCACCGACGCGGGCCACCCGGCCGACGTCGTACCATGCGCCACCTCGCACTCCGCCCAACTCGTGGGCACCTACTTCTACCCCGCGGACACCGCCTACCCCGGCGCGGACGCGCTCAAGGCCAAGGCGCAGGACGTCTGCACCGGGGTCAAGCTGGACGCCGCCGCGGAAAAGTACCACCTTAAGCAGTTCACCGCCTACCCGTCGCAGACCACCTGGAACAACAAGGACCGCCGCGTGGACTGCATCATCTCCGACACCGACGGGGACAAGATCACCGAGTCACTGATCCAGTAGCGCTACTTCCGCCGGACGGTGAGCCCGGTGCCCGCCCCGCTGGTCAGCGACTCCACGCTGAGTTCGTCCGCGTCCGCCGCCGTGTCCACCAGCACGGTGTCCCCGTCCAGAATCGTTCCGGCCAGGATCTCCCGGGCCAGCCGGTCGCCGATCTCGCGCTGCACCAGCCGTCGCAGCGGCCGGGCGCCGTAGGCAGGATCGTAGCCGGTTATCGCCAGCCAGGCGCGGGCGCCGTCGGAAACCTCCAGGGTCAGCCGGCGCTCGTGCAGCCGGGCGGCCAGCGACTGGACCTGCAGGTCCACGATCCGGCTCAGTTCATCCACGCTGAGCGCATCGAACATGACGATGTCATCGAGCCGGTTCAGGAACTCCGGCTTGAAGGATGAATTCACCACGCTCATCACCGCGCTGTGTTTGGCCTCATCGCTGAGCGTCGGGTCCACCAGGAACTGCGAGCCCAGGTTTGAGGTGAGCACCAGGATCACGTTACGGAAGTCCACGGTGCGGCCCTGCCCGTCGGTGAGGCGGCCGTCGTCGAGCACCTGGAGCAGAATGTCGAAAACTTCCGGATGCGCCTTCTCCACCTCGTCCAGCAGCACCACCGAATACGGCCGCCGGCGCACCGCCTCGGTGAGCTGGCCGCCCTCCTCGTAGCCGACGTAGCCCGGAGGCGCCCCGACCAGCCGGGACACGGAATGCTTCTCCGAGTATTCGCTCATGTCGATACGCACCATGGCCCGCTCGTCGTCGAACAGGAAGTCCGCCAGCGCCTTGGCCAGCTCCGTCTTGCCGACGCCGGTGGGGCCCAGGAACAGGAAGGACCCGGTGGGGCGGTCCGGATCGGAAATCCCCGCCCGCGAGCGGCGGACAGCGTCGGAGACCGCAGCGACGGCCTTGGACTGGCCGATCAGCCGGGCGCCGAGCACCTGCTCCATCTGCAGCAGCTTCTGCGACTCGCCCTGCAGCATCCGGCCCGCAGGAATACCCGTCCAGGCGGAAATCACCTCGGC
>DATIMB010000414.1:0-7383 GCA_035475875.1 Micrococcaceae bacterium | reverse complement strand
CTGGATGTCCTCGCTGACGCCGGCAAAAATGGCGCCCAACTGCCCGGAGGCCGCCACCAGGGACCCCGTCTTGTCCGAGATGACGGACAGGTAGTGGTCCACCGGGTCCTCGTCCGGGCGCGGGCCGACGGTTTCGTGCAGTTGGCCCAGGCACAGCCGTTCAAAGGTCCTCGCCTGGATGCCCAGCGCGCGGGCGCCCAGCTCCGAGACCAGGATGGAGGCGCGGGCAAAGATCAGGTCCCCGGTCAGGATCGCCACGCTGTTGCCCCAGACCTCGTGCGCGGTGGGTGCGCCGCGGCGGAAGGGCGCGGAGTCCATTACGTCGTCGTGGTAGAGCGTGGCCAGGTGGGTGAGTTCGACGACGACGGCGGCCCGGAGCACCTCGTCCCGGCTGGGGTCCCCGAGGTGGGAGGCCAGCAGCGTCAGCAGCGGCCGGATCCGTTTGCCGCCGGCCTCCACCAGATGCCGGCTGGTCGCGTCGGCCAGCGGATCCGAATTGGCGATCGCTTCGCGCAGCTGCTTTTCCACCTTCGCCATGCTTCGGGTGATGTCCGGGCCAAGCTCCGGATCCCCCGCAATGCCGGAAAACCCCTTGGGCAGCGTCAGCCCGGTGGCGATGGCCATTGTCGTCGGATCCGGCTCGACGGAGACAGGCAGGCCATGCCCGGCGTGGGTCCAGCTGTGGTCTGCGGAGGTAGTCACGGCTTAACACTAACTTTCGTCAAGGGGCGGTCGCCTGTCGGGGAGCTGCCAGCGGCACTGATAGTGGCACTGGCGGTGGCACTGCTCAACTGGTTGTTCGTCGCCGGAGCCAGCTTCTCCAGTAGGTGAATCACTCTATCCTCAAACCCGCGGCCGCCGTGATCGGTCAGGTTGGCCAGCATCCGGACCACAAAACGCATCAGCACCGGAACGGGCATTCCTGTGCGCAGGGCGAGTTTCATGATCTGCGGCTTGCCGATCAGCTGGGCGAAGGCCCTTCCCAGGGTGAAATGGCTGCCCCACAGCTGGCGGAGCTGGCCTGCATAGCCGGAGAGGACATGGTCGCGGGCCAGCAGCGAGTTGGCCGTAGCCGCCTGCGTGATGAAATCCGCAGCGTAGCGGCCCGATTCCATCGCATAGGAAATACCCTCACCATTAAAGGGACTCACCATGCCACCGGCATCGCCCAGCAGCAGCAGGCCGGGCGAATAGTGCGGGGTCCGGTTGAAGCCCATCGGCAGGGCGGCACCGCGGATCTCCCCGACCTGGTTTTCCGGAAGGAATCCCCATTCAGGCGGCATTCCGGCGGTCCAGTCGCGCAGCACCTGCTTGTAGTCCAGTTTGCCGAATTCGCGGGAGGAGTTCAGGATGCCCAGGCCCACATTGCAGGTGCCGTCGCCAACGCCGAAGACCCAGCCGTAGCCCGGCAGCGGATTACGTCCGGCCCGGGAGCCGGCAGGGCCCCGCGGACGGGAACCGGATCCAGGGATTCCCGGTGCGGCCAGTTCCAGCCAGCCTTCCATCCAGTCGTCCTGGTGCCGCGGGCTGCTGAAATACGTCCGCACCGCCACCCCGAGCGGCCGGTCGTCCCGCTTGTGCAGGCCCAGCGACACTGCCGTCCGGGTCGAGTTGCCGTCGGCGGCCAGCACCACATCGGCGTGGAAGGTTCGGGTTTCCCCGGTCTTGCGGCCGTCGCCGTCGAGCAGGGCGGCGGTCACGCCCGTGACCCGGCCGCCGGCAGCCCCTAGACCCGGTCCCCCATCCGTCAGCACGGACGTGACGCTGTGCCGCTCCAGCACGACGGCGCCGGCCGCCTGCGCATGCCGGACCAGGGCCTCGTCGAAGCCCAGCCGGGTCCGGATCAGGCCGTACTGCGGAAAGTCGCTCAGTTCCGGCCACGGCACCTCCACGGTCCGCCCGCCCGCTATCAGCCGCAGCCCCTTGTTCCGTCGCCATCCTGCCGACTCGTCGTGGGGCAGCCCGATCCGCTGGATCTCGTGGACCGCGCGCGGGGTCAGGCCATCGCCGCAGACCTTCTCACGCGGAAACGCCGTCTTCTCCAGCACAGTGACATCGATGCCGGCCGCTGCCAGATAGTACGCAGCCGTGGAGCCTGCCGGTCCGGCGCCGACAATGAGGACCTTCATTTATCCGCGGTTCCTGGCGGTCCGCCGCCGGGACTTGCTGACGGGACCGGTGGCCGCCTCTTCCCGCGACTCCTTCCGCGCGCGGTGGACGGCCACGATGCCGCCGCTGAGGTTGCGGTACTCCACCTGGTTCCAGCCCGCGTCGCGGATCCACTCGGAGAGATGGTCCTGGTCCGGCCAGGCCCGGATGGACTCGGCCAGGTAGACGTACGCGTCCGGGTTGGAGGAGACCTTGGTGGCAATGGCGGGCAGCGCGCGCATCAGGTACTCCGTGTACATCGTGCGCCACAGCGGGATGGTGGGCTGGGAGAATTCCGCGATGACCAGGGTTCCGCCGGGCTTGGTCACGCGCAGCATCTCCGCCAGGGCCTGCTTCGGTTCGCTGACATTGCGCAGGCCGAAGGAAATGGTGGTGGCGTCAAAGGAGTTGTCCGCGAACGGCAGGTTGGTCGCGTCCCCGGCAATGAAGTCGATGTCCGGACGGCGGCGCTTGCCCACCTTGAGCATGCCCACGGAGAAGTCGCAGGCGACGACGGCGACCCCGGCGTCGGCGTATGGCTCGCTGGAGGTTCCGGTCCCGGCTGCGACATCCAGCACCCGCTGCCCGGGCTTGGCATCGACCGCATCCACCACGATCCGGCGCCACCGCCGCGTCTGCCCCATCGACAGGACATCGTTGACGACGTCGTACTTTGGCGCGACGTCGTCAAACATTGCGGCGACTTCTTCCGGACGCTTCTCCAAGGATGCACGGTTCACCCGCCCATTCTCTCAAATTTTGGTCCCGCCGTTGTACGGGGGCCGCGCAACCGGATCAGGCCGTACCGCAGAGTAATGTTTAACTATCATGACTGCGTCCCTGACCACCCTCACCGTCCCCTTGGATCCGGCCTCCTTAAGCACAGTTGTCCGGGCCGGTGCGGCAGCGGACGGAGCCGTGTCGCTCCTCGGCGGCCCGATCGATTTCCTGCGCAGCGAGGACGCGATGTGCTGGATCCGGCGCGGCGAGGGCCTGGTCGCCTTCGGCGAGGTGGCGCGTTTCGCCGGCACCGGCCCGGAACGCTTCGCCGACGCAGAGGAATGGTGGAAGCAATTGCTGGAATCGGCCGTGGTGGAGGACCAGATCCGGCTGCCCGGCACCGGTCCCATCGCCTTCGGTTCCTTCGCGTTCTCCAAAACCTCGGCGCACGAGTCCAGCCTGACCGTGCCGCGCATCGTGGCCGGTTTCGCCGCCGGACAGGCGTGGCTGACCCAGTTGACGTTCGACGGCGTCCGGCTCACCTCGGCCGGCGCGCACGCCGAGCTGGAGACGCTTCTGGACGGCACGACGGCGGGCAGCGCACTGCCGCCTGCCTTGGCCTCACCCCGCGCCGCGGCGGGACCCAGTGCCGGCACGGAAACCGCCATCGCCGTCGCCCCTTCATGGACCAAACCCGCAGCGGTCGCGGAAGCCGGCACCGCCGTCGCGCCCCCCGCGCACGGCGCCGGAATGGAAGCTCCCGTCGCTGTCGCACCCGCCGCGTCACTGAGCACCGGCTCGCTCAGTGAAGAGGAATGGATGCAGACCGTGGCCGCCGGGGTGCGGGCCATCGAGTCCGGGCGGCTGGACAAGGTGGTGCTGGCCAGGGACATTGTGGCCCGTTTCGAAGAACCGGTGTCCCGGGCCGGGATCCTGCGCGACCTGGCGCAGCGGTACGGCGAGTGCTGGACCTACGGCGTCGGCAGCCTGGTGGGCTCCACGCCGGAGATGCTGATCAAGATTGACGGCACCACGGCGCAGGCACGGGTGCTCGCCGGCACGCTGGACCGACACGATGCGCCGGAGGACGGTACGGGATTTGCCCAGCGGGTGCTGGGCGGGTCCCATAAGCAGCGCCAGGAACACGATTTCGCGGTGCATTCGCTGACCCGCCAGCTGGCGCCGTTTGCTACGGACCTGTCCTTCCCGTCCGAGCCGTTCATCCTGGAACTGCCCAACGTCTGGCACCTGGCCTCGGATGTGAAGGCCGAGCTGGCCGACGTCGAGGGGCATCTGCCCACCTCGCTGGCTCTTGTCGAGGCGCTGCACCCGACTGCGGCCGTCTGCGGCACTCCGCGTACGGAGGCCGGAATTCTCATCCGTGAGCTGGAACAGCTGGACCGCGGCCCTTACGCCGGCCCGGTCGGCTGGCTGGACGGGGCCGGCAACGGGGAATGGGGCATCGCGCTGCGCGGCGCGGTGGTGGAGGACCCGCACACGGTCCGGCTTTACGCCGGCTGCGGGATTGTGGAGGCTTCGGATCCTGCCGCGGAGCTGGCGGAAACCTGGGCCAAATTTCGACCCATGCTCCAGGCGCTGGGGCTGCACTCCTGACTTATTCTGGAATTCCAGACACTTGGCACCCTCCAAGGACTTGTTTTCTCCGCGATAAAGTTGTCAACTGGTGAAATGTTGTTGTCTGTGATGCACATCTCACCGCAGCCATTACACTATTTAAGTTCCGTTCGCTCGACTTCCTGAAACAAAGGGTAAAAAAGATGCCGCTTTCCCCCAAGCTGTCGGTCAGACTCGCTGCCGTCGCCGCCGTCGCCGCCCTAGCCCTCACCGGCTGCACCACGGCTTCCCAGTCGGGCAATGGAGCCCCCAGCGGAAGCGCAAGCTTTGATCCGGCCTCCGTGCAGAAGGATGAGACGCTGGCTGCCAGCGTCCCCGACGCGATCAAGAGCAAGGGCACCCTGACCGTCGGTTCCGACACGACCTACGCGCCCGCGGAGTTCCTGGGCGGAGCGGACGGCCAGACCCCTCAGGGCTACGACGTGGACTTCGCCAAAGCCATTGGAGCCACCCTGGGCCTGAAGGTCAAGGTCCAGACCGCGGAATTCACCAGCATCCTGCCGGCCCTCGGCTCCAAATATGACCTGGGCATCTCCTCCTTCACCATCAACGCGGAGCGATCCAAGGCGGTGAACTTCGTCAGCTACTTCAACGCCGGCACCCTGTGGGCCGTACAGAAGGGCAACCCGAAGAACTTCTCCCTGGACGATATCTGCGGCAAGAGCGTGGGAGTGCAGACCGGCACGGTGGAAGAAGATCCGGATGTCTCCGGCCGCTCCAAGAAGTGCACGGACGCCGGCAAGCCTGCGATCAACATCGTCTCCCTGAAGAACCAGACGGATGTCACCACCCGCCTGGTGAACGGCAGCATCGACGCAATGTCCGCGGACTCCCCGATCATCGGCTACGCTCTGTCGCAGACCGGAGACAAGCTGCAGACCCTCGGCGACGTGTACGACGCCGCGCCGCAGGGCATCGCGATCGCCAAGAATGATACCGCCTTTGCGGATGTCATCGGCAAGGTCATGAACAAGATGATCAGCGACGGCGACTACAAGAAAATCCTTGATGCATGGAACAACTCCAAGGGCGCCATCAGCAAGGCTGAAGTGAATCCGGCGGTAAGCAGTTGAGCACTCGCACACCAAGCGGCACCACCAGCCGGGCCGGGGAAGCACCCCGGGAGCCGGAACTGATTAAGGCTGTTCCGGTCCGGCACCCGGGCCGGTGGGTGGCCATTGTCATTATCCTGGCGGTTGTCGCGCTCGTCGGCCAGAGCCTCGTCACCAACTCCAATTTCCGCTGGGACATTGTCCGTACCTACATCCTCGATGTACTGGTGATCCAGGGCATCGGCTGGACGCTGGTGCTGACGGTGCTCTCTATGGTGCTGGCCATCATCCTGGCCATCCTGCTGGCCTTCATGCGCCAATCGGACAATCCCATCTTCCGCTACATCAGCTGGTTCTGGGTCTGGTTCTTCCGCGGCACCCCGGTTTACACCCAGCTGGTGTTCTGGGGCCTGATCGCCGTCCTGTACCCGAAGATCTCAGCCGGGGTCCCGTTCGGTCCGCAGCTTTTCAGCTTCAACACCCAGGACCTGATCACTTCCTTCGTTGCGGCCGTGCTGGGCCTGGGGCTGAACGAATCCGCCTATCTGGCGGAGATCTTCCGGGCGGGCCTGAAGTCCGTGGACAGCGGGCAGATGGAAGCCGCCGAGGCGCTGGGCATGCGCAAGTCCAAAATCATGTGGCGCATCATCCTGCCGCAGGCGATGCGGGTAATCGTTCCGCCCACGGGCAATGAAACGATCGGCATGCTCAAGACCACCTCACTGGTCCTCGCAGTGCCCTTCACCCTGGATCTGACCTTCGTGTCCAGCGCCATCGCCAACCGCATCTACCTGCCCATCCCGCTGCTGATCGTGGCCGCCTTCTGGTACCTGGTCATCACCAGCCTGCTGATGGTGGGCCAGCACTTCGTTGAACGCCACTACGGCAAGGGCGTGGACAACCTGGTCCCGGCCCCGGTCAAGGCAACCCAGGCCGTGACCGCCGCCCACACCACACCCACCACCATTGCTCCGGAAGAAGGTGGCCACATATGAGTTCGACAACAAACGAGCCCGCCCGGACCGCGGTCGGCGCCAACCCCGCTTCCATCAACACCGGCGAACCGCTGGTCCGGATCCAGGACGTGCACAAATACTTCGGTGCACACCACGTCCTCCGTGGCATCGACATGACCGTCAAACAGGGTGAGGTCTCGGTCATCATCGGCCCGTCAGGTTCCGGCAAGTCCACGCTGCTGCGCTGCGTGAACCTGCTGGAGACCATCAGCGCGGGACGGATCTATGTCCGCGACGAGCTGATCGGCTACCGCGAGGACAACGGCCGGCTGCACGACCTTACCAGCAAGGAGATCGCCAACCAGCGCCGCGAGATCGGCATGGTGTTCCAGCGCTTCAACCTGTTCCCGCACCGCACTGCCGTGCAGAACATCATCGAGGCGCCCACCCAGGTCAAGCGGCAGTCCAAGGCGCAGGCCAAGGCCAAGGCCCTGGAACTGCTGGACCGGGTGGGGCTGGCAGACCACGCCAACCACTACCCCGCCCAGCTCTCCGGCGGCCAGCAGCAGCGGGTGGCCATTGCCCGGGCGCTGGCGATGGAGCCGGAGCTGATGCTCTTCGACGAACCGACTTCGGCGCTGGACCCGGAGCTGGTGGGCGACGTGCTGAACGTGATGAAGGACCTGGCCAAGTCCGGCATGACCATGATCGTGGTCACGCACGAGATCGGCTTCGCCCGCGAGGTGGGCGACACGCTGACCTTTATGGACGGCGGCGTCGTGGTGGAAAGCGGCGACCCCCGCCGGCTGATCGCCGATCCCCAGCACGCCCGCACCAAGGAATTCCTCGGCCGCGTCCTCTGACCTGCAGCC
>DATIMB010000413.1:0-3388 GCA_035475875.1 Micrococcaceae bacterium | reverse complement strand
ACGAAGTCCTGAGACATCAACCGTCCACGAAGTCCTGAGACATCAACCGTCCACGAAGTCCTGAGACATGGCACCCTGTTTTAAGGGGCATATGTCCACACTCAAGGAGGCGGGGTTGCTAGCTTTCGCCCAGCCTTCACTGGAAGACTCAGGCCATGGGACAAATGATTACGGTGGGCGAAGGTTTGGACGGCTATCTGGCAGCGCCGGCTGGATTTACAGACGGCGGAGAGGAAGAGCGTGCGGAGATCAGAGGCGCGCTGATCGTGGTCCATGAGGTGTGGGGCCTGGTGGACCATACCAAGGATGTGGCCGACCGGTTCGCTGCCGAGGGGTATCTGGCCATTGCTCCGGATCTGTTGGCGAAGGAGGGGCCAAACCCGGAGCTGGTAGCTGAGCTCCAGGAGAAGCTGAACGATCCCGCTACGCGCTCTGCCGCTCAGCCGAAACTGCGTGAGGCGATGGCACCACTGCGCGCACCGGGGTTCGCTGAGAAAACCTTGGCCAGCCTGCGCTCCGCGTTCGACTACCTGCTTGAATTTCCGGCGGTAGCCAACCGCGTCGGCATAACCGGGTTCTGTTTTGGCGGAACGTATTCCTTTTCGCTCGCGGTGCACGAGCCGCGGCTCAAGGCGGCGGTCCCGTTCTACGGACACGCGGATTTCGACGTCGAGCAGTTGCGGGCGATCTCCTGCCCAGTGCTGGCGTTCTACGGCGACAAGGACGAGGGCTTGGTTTCCAAGCTGCCGGAGCTGGAGGCGTCCATGCAGGAAGCCGGCGTTGACTTCAAGGCAGTGGTTTATCCCGGCGCCGGCCATGCCTTCTTCAATGACACCAATAAGCGTACCTACCGGCAGGATGCGTCCGTCGACTCATGGGCGAAAACCCTTGAATTCCTTGAGGCCAACCTCAGTTAGCCAACCTCAGTTAGGCCGACTCATCAATCCAAGCGGATGCCCGGGTAGGATCTTGGGCCGGCTTGGGGCCAAAAACGCCCTCTTCGGCGTTAAAGTCCTACCGGTCTGACCGGTAGGACTGGTTCCTGTGGGCGGCCAGGGCCAGAAGGGGCGCCGCTGTCGCCGCTAACGGTAGCGGCGGCGCTGGTTCTCCTTGCCGGAGGGTCCCGGGGCGGCATCGGCGATCCAAGGACCGGTGCCTTCGGAGACATCGATGATGCCTGCCTCCAGCCAACCGTAATCGCCGGCCAGCACCCGGGACGCAAGCCGGGCGTCGCCGTCGTCGGTGTTGTGCCAGAGCTCCGTGAACAAGGCATCCACCCGGATCCGGGCCTGGCCGCAGAAGGCGTCGGCCAGCTCCACCGACTGCCGGCCCTTGGCAGGATCCTTGAGCCGGAGCATCTCCGCGCGGCTGCAGCAGGCCGCCATCGCGAACAGCTCGGCGCCGATGTCCACGATCCGGCCCAGGAATGCCTGCTTGTATTCGAGCTTGGCCTGCCAGCGGGCCATTCCGTAGAAGGTCTGCCGGGCCAGCCGCCTCGACTGCCGCTCCACATAGCGCAGATGCGTCGCCAGTGGCCCGAACTCGCTATAGGATCGCGGGTCCATGCCCTTGCCCACCGCCAGTTGCGGCAGCCATTTGGCGTAGAAGCCGCTGGCCGCCACCGCCGCCTTGCCCTTGTCCGCCAGCGAGGCCGTGGCGGAGGCCAGGTCACCGGCCGCGCTCAGGTGTGCGTCCACGGCCTCCCGGGCGATGAGCAGGTGCATGATTTCGGTGGATCCTTCGAAGATCCGGTTGATGCGCATGTCCCGCAGCATCTGCTCGGCCGGGACCGCGCGTTCGCCACGGGCGGCCAGTGATTCCGCCGTCTCATAGCCGCGTCCGCCGCGGATCTGCACCAGTTCGTCGGCGCAGCGGTAGGCCATTTCGGAGGACCAAAGCTTGGCCAGCGCGGCTTCGATCCGCACGTCCTTCATTCCGGCATCTGCCAGCTCGGCGGAGAGCTCAAACACCGCTTCCAGGGCAAACGCGGTGGCGGCCAGGAAGGCGATCTTCTTGCCCACCGCCTCGTGCTGGCCCACCGGTTTGCCCCACTGGGTCCTGGCGTTGGACCATTCCCGGGCGATCTTCAGTGTCCATTTTCCGGTGGCGGCGCACATTCCGGGGATCGACAGGCGGCCGGTGTTCAGCGTGGTGAGCGCGATCTTCAGGCCCTGGCCTTCGCGGCCCAGCCGGTTGGCGGCCGGGATCCGGACCTGGTGGAAGCGGGTGACCCCGTTCTCGATGCCGCGCAGGCCCATGAAGGAGTTGCGGTTTTCTATGGTGATGCCGGGGCTGTCCGCCTCCACCACGAAGGCCGAAATGCCGCCCTTGGCCGTGGTCCCATCGGGCAGCGTGTGTTCGGGGACGCGGGCCATCACCACGACGATCTCGGCGATGACACCGTTGGTGGTCCACAGTTTGACGCCGTCCAGGATGTACTCGGAGCCGTCCTCGGTGGGCGCGGCGGTGCAGCCCATCCTGGCCGGGTCGGAGCCGACGTCCGGTTCGGTGAGCAGGAATGCGGTGACCGCTCCGGCGGCGCAGCGCGGCAGGTACTCCTTTTTCTGCGCCTCGGTGCCGAAGACCTTGACCGGCTCCGGCACGCCGATCGACTGGTGGGCGGAGACCAGGGCGCCGAAGGCCGGGTGAACCGAACCCAGCAGCTGCAGCGCCCGGCCGTAGTAGGTCAGTGACAGGCCGAGGCCCCCGTACTCGCGCGGAATCTTCATCCCGAACACGCCCAGCTCGGCCAGCCCGGCCAGGTATTCGTCCGGGATCAGGGCGTCGCGTTCAATCCGGGTGGCGTCCATGGTTTCGCAGTACGGCCGCAGACGCGCCAGGAAGGCTTCGCCGCGCTCGACGTCGTCGGCCTTGGGCTGCGGGTGCGGATGGATCAGGGAGAGGTCGAAATTGCCCAGGTAAAGGGCTTTGGCAAAGCTGGGCCGCGTCCAGGCCGTCTCGCGGGCGGCCTCGGCTACCTGCCGGGCCTCCTGCTCGGTGACCTGCTGCGGGCCCGGCTGGTCGGTGGAGGTGCCGGGGGCGGCGCCGGCGCCCGGGCCAGGGTCGGTGGAGGTGCCAGGGCCGATGGGGTCGCTGCGGGCTTCCGACGACGGCGTCGGCGGCTTGGGCGCGACGGCGGCCGTTTCTGTGCCCGGGGCCGTGCCGTTTGTCGGGGCGGTGCCATTCACCGCCGGGCCCTGCTCCGCGCCGACCGGCAGGTTGCCCTCGGCTTCGGGGGTCCCGCTGCCGGCCGCACTGTCAATGCTGGTGCTCATGGTGACCTCTTCCAATGGCGCCTCTTCGCCGGTCCTGCAAAGGGTCGGGGCCCGGCGGTGTGACCCATGCTACTCGTGGGTAGCCATGGAAGCTACGGGTTGTAAGACCCGCC
>DATIMB010000412.1:0-2795 GCA_035475875.1 Micrococcaceae bacterium | reverse complement strand
TCCTCCTCGGAAATGGTGAAACCGGGCACTTCGGCGTTGGTGGAGTCGGTCAGGAACAGGTCCACGCCCTCTTTGCCCAGCCGCGCGAACCCGGCCAGGTCGGTGATCCGGCCGTCCAGCGGGAACTGGTCCATCTTGAAGTCGCCCGTATGCAGGGCGGTGCCGGCCCCGGTCTTGATGGCGACGGCGAGTCCGTCCGGGATGGAGTGGTTCACGGCGAAGAATTCGGTGCCGAACGGGCCGAACTTCTGCTCGCTGCCCTCCTTTACCTGCACCGTCTTCGGGCTGATGCCGTGCTCCTTGAGCTTGGCCTTCACGAACGCCAGCGTCAGCTTGGAGCCTACGACGGGAATGTCGCGGCGTTCGCGCAGCAGGTACGGGACGCCGCCGATGTGGTCCTCATGTCCGTGCGTGAGGACCAGGGCGACGACGTCGTTGAGCCGGTCCCGGATGGAGGTGAAGTCGGGCAGGATGACGTCGACGCCGGGCTGGTGCTCCTCGGGGAAGAGCACGCCGCAGTCGACAATCAGCAGCTTGCCGCCGAATTCGAAGACAGTCATGTTGCGGCCGATTTCCCCCAGCCCGCCAAGCGCAGTCACCCGCATGGCGCCCTTCGCGAGTTTGGGCGGGATGGACGTAATCTGCTCGGGCTGCTTCAACAATTCTCTTTCGGTCGGGGGAAAGCCCGCCGGCATCGCCCGGACCTTTCGGTGCGGCAAAACCAGCAGGCTTGGGGCCGGGCGGCTAGGGCCGCGGGCTAAGCTTTTTGACGGCCAGACGTGCGGCTGTCAGGTCCAGTTTACCGGTATGGCCCGTTTTCTTTGGACGACGGCGTCCGCGCCGGGGAGGATGGGCCGGTTAGCCGGGTCAACCGGGCCTCCCGTCCCGCTTTGCGAGGGCGATTTCAGCCAGCTGGCGGGCTTCGGTCACGCCCAGCAGCAAGCCGTGCTCCTCATACGCCTGCATCACCCGGATGCTGAGGGTTTCAAGGGTGTCCTCCGCCAGCACCCGCACGTGCAGTTCAGGCGCCGCCCCGCCCGCCGCCCGGCCCGACGCTCCGCCGGGGCTCCCGCCAGCAGGGTTCTCCAGAGCGCGGCTCTCCACAGCAGGGCTCTTTGCGGTAGCGTCCACCGCAGGACTCTCCGCAAATGGGTCCGCTGCAGCAGGCCTCTCCGCTTCCCGTTTCTCCGCCGCCAGCGCGGCGTGCAGCTCCGCGCGTGCCCGAAGCGTCCGTCGTCGAGCCCGTCCCGTGATGGCCAGCACCACCCAGAGCGCTGCCAATGCCGGCAGAGCCAGCAGCGCAACCGAAGAGGCGTTCATGCACCGAGATTACTGCCGATGGCCGAAGTCCAACAATCCTTCCGTTAGGCTTCAAATCCGTACCCCCGACGGCAAGGCGGAAAACCGGAATGACACGTGGCAGCCCAGCAGATGAGCGGAAACACTCCGCCTGGCAGCAGAAGTTCATCGTGGAGGAGCGCTACCTGCCCGCGGCGTCCCGCCGGCGACTGTATACCGCCTCGGTCCTGCTGATCGCCGTCGGCCTGGTCTCGTTCATCCTTCTGCTGGCCGCCGTCCTGACCCATTCGGGGTTCGAACGGTTGGACCAGCCGGTGGAGACGTGGTTTGATGCCCAGCGCTCTGCCGGCCTGACCGGATTCATGATCGCCCTGGCCATCATTTTCGGACCCGTCGCCCTTCCGGTCATCGTCCTCATCGTCACGGTCGGCTGGACCGTCCTGGCCCGGCATGCCTGGCGTCCCCTACTGCTGGCCGCTGCGATGCTCTCCGGCGTCATCCTGGCGCAGGTCATTGCTCCCCTGGTACAGCATCCCCGGCCGCCCGTTACACTGATGCTCTTCGGCGCGGACCATACCTTTTCCTTTCCTTCCGGCCATGTCCTGGGCACCTCCGACTTCCTTTTGGTCCTGGCCTTCCTGCTCGCCAGCCGCCGCCGGAATGCCCGGTTCACCGCTGCCGCGGTCGCCCTGGCCATTCTCGGCATCCTGGCCCAGGTGGCCAGCCGGCTGTACCTGGGCTACCACTGGATCAGCGACACCACGGCCTCGATGGCCCTGTCCATGGTCGTCCTCGGTGCCGTGATGGCCATCGACACGAAGCGGACCGTTCGAATCCCTGGCGAGCAGGTCAGGGGAGAACTTTCGCAACCGCAGATCCACGGCACCTGAGGAAGACATGACGGTACAAGGAAAAGCCCGGCGCGCCGCCCGGGAAGCCGGAAACAGTAGGTTTCTCACCATCACAGCCCGTGCCGGATTCGCGGCGAGCGGCCTGCTGCACCTGCTCCTGGGATACCTGGCCATCCGGGTCGCCCTGCACCAGGCGGGCGAAGCCGACCAGTCCGGGGCCCTCGCCCAGCTTGCCCAACTCCCCGGCGGGCGGGCCGCACTGTGGGCCACGGTCGCCGGCTTTGCCGCCCTGGGCAGCTGGCTCAGCATCCAGGCGCTGCTGGGAATCGGCTCATCCTCCAAGAAGCGCTGGGTCCGCAGCCTGGTCTCCCTGGCCAAGGCCATTGCCTACTTTGGCCTGGGTGCCACCGCGCTGACCTTCGCGCTCGGCGGCTCCACGGATGCCAAAACGTCCGCCCGGAACGCCAGCGGCACGCTCCTTACCCTTCCCGGTGGCGTCCTCCTGCTTCTGCTGGCAGCCCTGGTCACCGCGGGCATCGGCGGATACTTCTTCGTCAAAGGGGTGCGGCAAAAATTCCGCCAGGACATCACCCTTCCCCGCGGCTTCGCACAAAAACCGCTGCTGGCGCTCGGCGTATTCGGGTA
>DATIMB010000411.1:0-3744 GCA_035475875.1 Micrococcaceae bacterium | reverse complement strand
GCCGTCGAAATCGCGGAACGGCTGGTACAGGTCCAGGCTGAGGCCCAGGTCCTCCGCCATGGACCGGATCCGCTCCGGCCGCAGCGCCGACGTGACGAGGTCCTGCTCAAAGATTTCGATTCCGTCGAAGCCGGCGATCGCGCAGGCCCGCATCTTCTCCTCGAGGGTCCCGGACAGGGAGACGGTGGCGATTCCCGTACGCATCAGCCGGCCACCGCGCTCAGCATGGATTCGGCAGCTACCAGTTCCAGGAAGTGCCGGCGCATCCGGTCCGGATCGGCGGTCTTGCCGGTGAAGATGCCAAAGGCGTCCTGGGCCTGCCCGACGGCCATCCGGCCGCCGTCGAGCACCTGGCAGCCAAGGGCCCGCGCCGTACGCACCAGCTCCGTTTCGATCGGCCGGTAGACGATGTCCGCCACCCAGTGCCGGCTCTCGAGCAGCGCCGCGTCCAGCGGAAGGCCGGGGTGGGCGGACATGCCTACCGGCGTGCAGTGGACCAGCCCGTCTGCAGCGGGCAGCAGGTCCGGCAGCTCGCATGTGCCGTGGCCGGTGATCGAGCGCTGCGGGAACAGACGCGCCAGTTCAGCGGCACGCTGGGCGGCGCGCGCCGCATCGACATCCACCAGATGGAGGGATGCAGCACCGGACTTCAGCAGCGCGTAGGCCACCGCCGACCCGGCGCCGCCAGCGCCTAACTGGACCACGCGATCCAGGGCGGCGTCCGGGAGCCCGGCGGCAAAGGCGGATCCGAAGCCGGAACAGTCCGTGTTGTAGCCAATGGCGCGGGGTCCGTCGAAGAGGACCGTGTTGACCGCCCCGAGCTGGCGGGCCTCGGGCGAAAGTTCGTCCAGGAAGGGCAGGACCAGCTGCTTGCACGGATGGGTCACGTTCAGCCCGTTGAAGCCGAGACGGCGGGCCGCGGACAGCAGGTCACCAATAGCGGTGGCGGGCAGGCCCAGTTCCAGCAGGTCGATGGGACGGTAGAGCAGCCGCAGCCCCAGGGCCTCGGCCTCCCGCTCATGCATCGGCGGAGTCAGGGACGGTGTTACACCGTCACCGACCAGACCCAGGAGAAAGGATTCGGCTCGGTTACTCATTTGTTCGGTTCCTTAGCGTCGGCGGAGAGTCGGATGCCGGATTCATCGCTGCGGCAGCCTGGCGGACAGTTCTGCGGCGGCCTCCTGCAGCAGAGGCACCAGGGCCACCAGGTCTTCCAGGCTCATCCGGAAAACCGGTACGGCGGTGGCCAACGAGGCGAAGGCCACGCCCTGCGAATTGAGCACCGGCACGGCCACGGCCCGCATGCCCAGCTCGTTTTCCTCGTCCATGACGGCGTAGCCCTGTCGCCGGACCTGCTCGATTTCGGCCCGAAAGGCATCGCGGTCGGTGATGGAGCGGTCCGTCAAGGCACCCAGTTCCAGGCTTGAGATCAGGTCTTCCCGCACGTCGTCCTCGGCGAACGCCACCAGCGCCTTGCCCACCGAGGTCGTATGCAACTCCCCCAGATGCCCGGGGTCGCTGGTTACCCGGAAAGTCTGCGGACCGTCCACCTTGTTGACCGTCAGGTGCCGGTTGCCGTCGCGGACGGAGAGGATGGTGGCCTCCGAAGTATGCTCGGTGACCTTCTTCAGGATGGGCAGTGCCGTGCCGGCGAAGCCATGGTGGTTGGAGACCCGCTGCCCCAGCTGGAAGACGCGCAGCCCCAGGTGGTACCGGCGGCCGTCCGGCTCGTAGTCCACGAAGCCGTCCCGGGTCAGGGATCCCAGCAGCCGGTAGGCGGTACTGAAGGGCACCTCGGCACGCCGGGAAAGCTCGGCGGCGGTGGCGCCGCGGGGTTCGTCGCCAAGCAGGCCGAGCAGCCGAAGGGCCTTACCCACCATGTCAACCTTTGTGTCTCCGCTCACAACCATGGCTTTATATTGCCACATCGTGAGAGCTATTTCCAAGACGTGGGTATTTTCTTGACAGGTGATGATCCTCACAGCAAGAATGATTGCATCGCAAAAGTAGCTTCCACCATGTGGCTACTCACGAGGATGACAGCGGCGCCGCGGACCGACGGCAGCTGCGGGATCCTGTTCAGTTCCGAGACACCTACCCACGACACCGCTGTCAGACGAAGGGCCATCATGAGCCAGACACTTCCACCCGCACCCCGGGACCTTGCCTTACCCGCCAAGACGCCCGGCAAGGCCGCGCTTGCCAGCTTCTTCGGAAGCGCCGTCGAGTACTACGACTTCTTCATCTTCGGCTCCGCGGCAGCACTGATCTTTCCGCACGTGTTCTTTCCCAGCGCGGACGCCAACGCATCGATCATGTCCTTCGCGACCTTTGGCTTCGCCTACGTGGCCCGGCCGCTCGGCGCCATCATCCTGGGCCACTTCGGGGACCGGATCGGCCGGAAAAAGGTGCTGATGTTCACCCTGGTGCTGATGGGCGGTTCGACCTTCATCATCGGGTGCCTGCCGGACTTCGCCACCGTCGGCTGGCTGGCACCGGTGCTGCTGGTGCTGGCACGGCTGCTGCAGGGACTCTCGGCCGCCGGCGAGCAGGCCGGGGCCTCCTCCATGACCCTCGAGCATGCCCCCGAGAACCGGCGTTCCTACTTCACCTCCTGGACCCTCACCGGCACGCAGGGCGGCCAGATCCTCGCCGCGCTGGTCTTCATTCCCATCGTCGCCCTGCCGGACGACATCAAGTACGGCATCGGCTGGCGCATCCCGTTCTGGCTCAGCGCCGTCGTCGTCCTGGTCGCCTTCTTCATCCGCCGCACCCTGCACGAACCGCCGGCCTTCGAAGAGGCCCGCAAGACCGCCCAGATCTCCCGGCTGCCCATCGCCGACCTGCTCCGCGGCCACTGGGCCGACGTCCTGCGCGTGATCGGCTGCGCCTTCATCGCCGCCGTCAGCACCGTCTTCGGCACCCTGGCCATCAAATACGCCCAGGATGTGGCGCACGTGCACAGCACCATCACGCTCTGGCTGGTGGTGGTCGCCAACATCGTCGCGCTGGGCACCCAGCCGCTGTTCGGAAAGCTGGCGGACCGGATCGGCCGCAAGCCGGTCTTCATCTACGGCGCCCTTGCCAGCGCGGTCATGACACCGCTGTTCCTGCTCAGCCTGGAATCCGGCATCGTGCCGCTGATGTTCCTGGTGGCCATCCTGTTCTTCTCCTGCGCCTACGCCGCCGCCAATGCCGTCTGGCCCTCGTTCTACGCGGAAATGTTCAACACAAAGGTGCGTTTCTCCGGCCTCGCCATCGGCACCCAGCTCGGGTTCCTGATGGCCGGCTTCGCACCGGCCATCGTCACCGCGATGGGCGGCACTCGGGCCGGCGGCTGGGTGCCGATCAGCATCTTCACCGCGATCATCTGCCTCATCGCGGCCGGCTGTGCGCTGACGGCCCGGGAGACGTTCCGGGTTCCGACGGCGAGGCTCGGCCTGGGCGACTGACCCAGCCGCACGTGGGTGGGGACGACGCCGAGGCTTGGCTTGGGCGTCGTCCCCACCCGCACGCGGGCGACGACGGCGAGGCTTGGCTTGGGCGTCGGACCCACCCGGCTGGGGGACGACCGCGGAGAGGCGTGGCCGGAGCGGGCGGTCAGGCCTTTTCCGCCGTTGTGCCGCCCCGCGTGCCGCCATCGTGCGGGCCGGCATGCCGCCGTCGTGCGCACGTCGGTGAGGGCCGGCCGCGCGAACCTCGTTCCCGCCGGCCGGGTCCGCCTCATGCATCCGCCCCAGCAGG
>DATIMB010000410.1:0-5009 GCA_035475875.1 Micrococcaceae bacterium | reverse complement strand
GCCACCAGCGCCTTGCCGATGTCCCCCGAATACTGCAGGCCGCCGTCGGCGATCAGCGGCACCCCGGCCGGACCCGCCGCCTTGGCGGATTCATAGATCGCGGTGATCTGCGGGACGCCGACACCGGCCACCACGCGGGTGGTGCAGATGGAGCCCGGCCCCACCCCCACCTTGATGCCGTCAGCGCCAGCATCGATCAGCGCCTGCGCGCCCTCGCGCGTGGCCGCCTGGCCGCCGATGACGTCAACGTGCGCGGCGCTGGGCTCGGACTTGAGCCGGGCGATCATCTCCAGCACGCCCTGGCTGTGGCCGTTTGCGGTGTCCACGAACAGCGCGTCTACACCGGCATCGACCAGGCGCATGGCGCGCTCCCAGCCGTCGCCGAAGAAGCCGATCGCGGCACCGACGCGCAGCCGGCCCTCGTCGTCCTTGGTGGCCAGCGGGTACTGCTCTGCCTTGGTGAAGTCCTTGACGGTGATCAGCCCGCGCAGGATGCCGCCGTCATCGACCAGCGGAAGCTTTTCGATCTTGTTCTTGGCCAGCAGGGCCGAGGCTTCCTCGCGGCTGATCCCCACCCGCCCGGTGACCAGCGGCATCGCCGTCATCACATCGCGGACCAGGCGGTCGCCGAATTCCGATTCCGGAATGAAGACGGTGTCGCGGTTGGTGACAATCCCCAGCAGCCGGCCGCCGTCGTCGACCACCGGCAGGCCGGAAACGCTGAACCGGGCGCACAGGTCATCCAGCTGTGCCAGGGTGGCGTCCGGACCGATGGTGACCGGGTTGGTGATCATGCCGGATTCGCTGCGCTTGACCAGGTCCACCTGCTCCGCCTGGTCGTCCATCGAGAGGTTGCGGTGCACGACGCCCAGGCCGCCCTGGCGTGCCATCGCAATGGCCATGCGCGCCTCGGTCACGGTGTCCATGGCGGCGGAGAGCAGCGGCGTCTGCACGCTGATCCGCTTGGAAATGCGGGAGCTGGGGTCCGCTTCGGAGGGGATGACGTCGGTGTGCCCGGGCAGCAGCAGGACGTCGTCGTAGGTCAGGCCGATCAAGGCGAAAGGGTCGTGGGATTCGGACATAGGTCGCGAGTGCTCCTCAGGCGGTGGTACCGGGTGGGTTGCAACCGATGGCCAGCCCGTTATTACGGGCCTGGTCTGTGCGTATATCCATGGTAAACGAAAGCCGGCGCCGCCCTATTCCGGACGGGCCCGCGGCTACTTCCAGCCGGTGACCTGCTTGAGCTGCTGTTCGAACATCGGCGCCATCGACTGCGTGTACGTCTTGGTCAGGTGGTTGTCGTCCTTGTACACATAGACATTCCCCACCACCGCCGGGCAGACATCGTTGGTGCAGATGTAGTCACTCATGTCCATCAGGAACAGGTTGTTGACCTTGCCCCGGTAGGCGTCCATGGGCGAGGCCTCCGCCAGGCTTTCGGACAGCGGCGGATTGCAGGCCGCCGCGTTGGCGCCCTTGGTCGCCGCGCAGTCGGCCATGTTGGTCTCGAAGCGCGGGTTGTCCCGCATGCCGATCACCTGGATGCCGGCGTCGGTGAAGCCCTTGATCCCGTCCAGGTACGCGGGCACCTCGGTCTCGTACGGGGCGTCCTTGAGCGTCAGCGAGGCGAGCGTGAACACGGCATCCGGGTGCAGGTTCATCACGTATTCGCGGTCCAGCGCGTTGAACTGGTTGCAGTCATCGGCCCGGGTGGGCGAATCCCCTCCGTAGCGGCAGGCGTCCTTGATCAGCATCACGATCTGCCAGTTGTGCTCTGCGGCCAGCGTGTCCCAGTCCGGCAGCCACTGCTGCGAGTGCGAATCGCCCAGCACCACGATGGTCTTGGCCGGCGTCCCGGTGGGTTTGTTGGCGTGGCAGATCTGCGCCAGCACGGGGGACGACGGTGCCAGCTTCCCGGTGCAGTCGCCGTCGATGGTGGCGAATTCGTTCTTCAGCTGCGCCGGGGCGGGAATGGGTTTGGCATCCGGGGAGGCGGTGCTGACGAAACCGGGCTGCAGCGCGGCGGCGCCCGGATTGTCCTGCGCCGGCTGGGCCGCCACCGCGGCGTTGTAGGCACTGAGGCGGGTCTGCGCGATGGCCACGGGACCGGCCAGCAGGGCGGCACACGCAATCACGACGACGGCGGCACGCCAGACATGCAGTTCCGGCCACTCCCAGCGGCGCAGCGGAGCCTCCACGTACTTGGTGGTGAGGAAGGCCAGCAGGATGGACAGCGCGACCAGGCCCAGCCCCTCCAGCACGCCGACCCCCGGGCGTCCGACGGCCACCAGGTAGATCACCAGCACCGGCCAGTGCCACAGGTACAGCGCGTAGGAAATGTTGCCCATCCCCACCAGCGGCTTGGCCGACAGGATCCGGTCCACGCCCAGCCTGCTCCCGGTCTGCCCGGCCACGATCACCGCAGCCGCGGCCAGCGTGGGCCAGAGCGCAGTGTAGCCGGGGAACTGCTGGTCCACGGTGAGGATCAGGCCGCAGCTGAGCATCGCCGCGATACCGGCCCAGCCCATCAGCACCCGTACCGCCTTGGGGAACTT
Source organism: Micrococcaceae bacterium (assembly GCA_035475875.1). GTDB lineage: Bacteria > Actinomycetota > Actinomycetes > Actinomycetales > Micrococcaceae > Arthrobacter_M. The sequence continues at coordinate 2,454 of DATIMB010000410.1, read as the reverse complement.
CAGGTACGGCAGCGCCAGGGCCAGCAGCGAACCCAGCGCGAATTCCCAGAGCCGGGCCCGGGTATCGAAGTACGTGTAGGCCTGGTTGCTGGCCGTGTTCCGGACCGAGAAGGCCAGCGAGAAGGCGAACACGGCGGTGAACGCTACCGCCAGCAGCGCCCGGTAGCTCAGCCAGCTCTGCGTGCCGGGGACCCTGGCCAGCCTGAGCCCGCGCAGCAGCAGGGCGGTGGCGGCAAAGATCAGCGGCCACAGGATAAAGACCTGGCCCTGGATGGACAGCGACCAGAAATGCTGCAGCGGGCTGGCCCCGGAATGGTCGATCGCGTAGTAGTTCACTGCGTTGTCCGCCAGCACCCAGTTCTGGAAATACATCAGCGAGGACCAGGCCTGGTCCAGCACATCCGGCCAGCGGCGCGGCGGCAGGAAGGCCCAGCTGCCCAGCAGCACCGCAATCAGGACGACGACGGCGGCCGGCAGCAGGCGCTTGAACAGGTGCAGCCAGTGCCGGACCAACCGCAGCCGCTGGCCCTTTTCCACCTTCCGGGTGAACTGGAGGGTCATCAGGAAGGCGGAGATGAGCAGGAAGATATCCACCCCGCCGGAGACCCGGCCCAGCCAGATGTGATAGGTGACCACCATGAGCACGGCCAGCGCCCGCAGGCCCTGCACCTCGGGGCGGAATCCCTTTTTGGCTGCCGCCGGAACTGCCAGCGGCGAAGGCCCTTGGGTCGCCGCCGAAGTTCGTGTGGTGGTCCCGTTCGTCACGCTAAGTGCACCCCTCGTCGGCAAAAAGTCCATCCCATGTTACCGAACCGTGATGTCTGAAGCCATTTACACCGCGTGGCATTGCACACTTGTCCAGCGTCAGCTGTGACCGTTAGCCCGCTGCAGCTAGTAGTCTCGTCAACGGTGGCGGACGAGCGCCGCATGGATTTGTGGGAGGCGGCAGTTGTGACCTTGCAGATCCGCGTGGCTGCACCGGCCGGTCTCACCAACAGCGTCCTGGACACGGCGCGGACCGCTCCCGGCACCGCTGAGATCGCCGTTTTTCACGGCGCATCCGTGCTCCCCGAGGGCGACGTCGTCGTGATCCAGGTGGCCCGGGAAGCCGCCGGGGACCTGATCCAGCAACTGCACGACCTGGGCATTCCCCGGCTGGGGTCCATTAGCGTCACCTCGCCCGAACTGGTGCTTTCCGACCGGGCCGTCCGGGCCGAAGAGCAGGCTCCCGGCGAGGGCGCAGACGCGGTGATCTGGCAGGAGGTGGAGGCCAATACCAGCGAGGACGCCAAGCTGAGCTGGAGCTACCTGGCCTTCCTGGTGATCGCCACGCAATTGGCCGGGATCGGCATTGTCACCGATTCCACCATTGCCATTGTTGGAGCCATGGTGGTGGGACCGGAGTTCGGGCCGCTGGCCGGCCTCGCTCTGGCACTGGTGGACCGGCGCTGGACGCTCGCCAGGCGGCCGGCCCTGGCCTTGGGACTGGGATTCCCTGTCGCCATGCTGATCACGGCGGCCGCGGTCTGGGTCTCCATTCCGCTGGGCCTGGTGGATCCGGATGCGTTGCGCCAAGGGAATCCGGCTACCGAATTCATCTACCACCCCGGCCCGTATTCGTTCATTGTGGCCCTGCTGGCCGGAGCCGCGGGGATGCTGTCCCTGATCGGCCGGAAGTCGGCGGTGCTGGTAGGCGTGTTCATCTCCGTCACCACCGTCCCGGCGGCGGGCTTCGTCGCCGTCGCCCTGGTCCTGGGTGAGCCGGACCGGGCCGGCGCATCCGCCCTGCAGTTGCTGCTCAACCTGGCCGGCATCGTTGTTTCCGCCTGCGCCGTGCTGATCTTCTACCGGCTGGTCCGGCACCGCCATCCCGGCCGTGCCGAGCCGCTGTCCCGGAATCCCTACCGGTTCCGGCGCTGACCCCGTCCCGGTCCCGCCGCACACCCGGCCCGGTCCCCCAGCGATTCGCCGAACGGTCGGTAACTGTCGGTTTGAAGGGCCTCAAGCCTACAGTTACCGACCGTTCGCGCGTCCGCCGCCCGCCCGCAACCCGCCACCGCCGGCGCGCGTCTGCCGCCGCCAGCGCCGACCGGCGCCGTCGGTCCCGTTAAACGCCAGCTGCCCCGCAGTCCCACCCGAAAGCTCGGGCGAGGACCGCGGGGCAGCGGTGACGGGAAGCGGGACTAGTGCTGGTGTCCCGCGTGGTCGTCCTCATCCTCGGCCGGCTTCTCTGCAACCAGGGCCTCGGTGGTCAGCACCAGCGCGGCAATGGAGGCCGCGTTGCGCAGCGCGGAGCGGGTGACCTTGACCGGGTCGATGATGCCGGCCTGGATCAGGTCGCCGTACTCACCGGTCAGGGCGTTGAAACCGAAGCCGTCGGCCAGCTCGCCCACCTTGTTGGCAACGACGTAGCCGTCGTGGCCGGCGTTCTGGGCAATCCAGCGCAGCGGCTCG
>DATIMB010000409.1:0-8826 GCA_035475875.1 Micrococcaceae bacterium | reverse complement strand
GTCAATGACCTCGACCTTCCCCGTCCCCTTGTAGGCAACTGCTCTGTTTCCCGACATGGTTTTCCTCCCAGTTGGCACGGACCAGGCCGGCTGGCCTAGTCCGGTATTACGCAAGAAGATTCCGGTGTGTGAAGCGGCGGCCGTCGGAGACCGAAATCGTGCACCGACTGCCGCGGGCGGATGGGGTTACGGACAGTGTAGGACGGAAAGCGGGAAAGGGTAAGGGCAATGCTCAGGACCGGGCGTTTACACCGCCAGCAACCGCCGCAGCTTCTCCAGCGACGTCCCCCAGCCCAGGATCGAATCGCAAAAGTCGAAGCTCTCGATGTCGAAATGCTGGACGATGGTCATCCGCGTCCCGCCGCCGACCTCCTCGAAATCCACCCTCAGCTGTGAGGCAAAGGGAAAGAATTCGTTGGGTTCGTCATGGAGCACGAAGCCGTTGGGCGGATCGATGGAGGTGAACTTGGCCGACGTCGGGAACTCCTGGCCGCCGTCGTCCATCACCATCGTCGCCGCCCAGGTACCGCCAACGTGTGGCTCCACCGTCACGGATTCGCGCGGTGTGTGCAGGTGCTCCGGGCCCCACCACTGCGTCAGCTGGTCCGGGTCCGTCCATGCCTGGAACACAAGGTCGCGCGGCGCCTCGAACATGCGCGTGATCGTCAGCGTATTGCCCCCGCCGACGACGGCGCCCTCGCCGGGGCGGGCGGGCCCGGCTTGCGCCGTGATCGATTCAGCTGTGTTTAATTCAGCTGTGCTCGATTGAATACTGCTGGGTTCTGTGCTCATTTCGGATTCTCCTTCTGGATTCGTTTCAGGTGCTCCTCAAGCCGGTCGAGACTGGAATCCCAGAACCGGCGGTATCTCTCCATGTATGCCGCCGCCTCCTTGAAAGGCGCGGCCTCCAGCCTGCTGGAGCGCCACTGGGCGGAGCGGCTGCGGGAGATAAGCCCCGCCGTCTCCAGCACCTTCAGATGCCGTGAGATGGCCGGGAGCGAAATGGCGAACGGCTCGGCAAGCTCCGTGACAGTTGCCTCCCCCTCGGTGAGCCGGGCAAGGATAGCCCGGCGGGTAGGGTCTGCCAGTGCCCCGAAGATCAGGCTGAGCTGGTCCGTGGCCATTTCTATTTAACCCCTCCGTTATTTAGCTGATAGGTTAAATATAGGTCTTGGCAGAGTAGTTGTCGATAGCGGCTTCCGGCCCGTTTCCTGCCGGCTTCCCGCCGGCTTCCGGCCCGTTCCAGATCCGTTTCCGCCCCAAATGCCAATGGTGCGAGGCGTCGGCATTGCGCCGCGTTCAAGATGGCCCCTGCATACAAGGCTGCGGTGTCAGTGCGCACACCGTGGCACTGGATACAAGGCGACCGTGGCACTGGACGCTGGATACAAGCGGGCCGTGGCACTGCGTACAATCGGCGTATGCTCCGCAAACACTCCGCTTGGCTCGGTGCTCTTTGCCTCGGGTTCATGCTGGCGGGCTGCGGCGCCTCCCCTCCCGGCGGGGCAACCAGCGGGAGTGGGGCCACCACAGGGAGTGGGGCCACCACAGGGAGTGGGGCCACCAGTTCGGGTGAAGTCCCCGGCCCGCCCGGCAGCCCAGATATTCCGCGTTTACCGGCCGACACTTCCAAAGCCACCCCGGTTGAATCCCTACCCTGGACACTGACCGGCGTGGACAGGAACCTGAACAGGGTTTACCTTTCCGCCCAGGTCCGAGCCTGCAATGAGCCCATCCGGGTCCGCTTCGCAGAATCCAGCGCGAGCATCGTGGTCACCTTGGTGGGCCAAAGCGTTCCGGTGGACACCGTCTGCCCACTGCATGTGACCATCGAGACAGGCTACGTGCAGATCCCCGATGCCATTGGCAGCCGGAGCATCGAACACGCTGCGGTTACCGCCGCAAAATAGCCGCGCCGAGTGGGTCGGCCGCCTGACGTGGACGACGGTACCTCGACGACCGCAGACCTAGGCAGTGCTGGACCTTGACGACGCTGAACCTAGGCAGTGCTGGACCTGGACGCGGATCTTCACAGCCCGGACCAAGACGCCACCCATCGTCAAGCTAACTTTTGCGTCCACTGTTGTTACATGACACCAGCAACCAGCCTCATCATGGAAAACGGTCCGCGGCCTTCCCTCAACCATCCCGGACCGCTCTCCCCCGACCCCGCTGCCTTTGACTTCTCCACACTCTCCGTCATCAAGGACCGGGGATCGGGGGCAACAGAAGCCTCGCCCCGATCAGGTGAGCCCCGTCCAGGCAGAACGCTCATCATCTACCGCCCGACGCCTGAGCTCAGACCGCTTTCAGGGCCGGCGCGCAACCTCTTGCGCCGGCTTCGGCATTCGGCTTCCCGCGCCGTGCCTGCACTCCTGTTCGGCACCGCCGCCGTCGCCCTGTTCCAGTCCCCGGCAGTAATCCATGGGATTGAAGCCGCTATGGGCGCCGCGACGGCTTTGGCCAACGTGGTCCAGCTCTAACCCACAGGGAGCTGGACCAGCAGTCGCCCGGCGCCGATGAACGCGAGCGCCAGGGCCCAACTGCCGGCGATCACCACGGCGAAACCTGTCAGCCAGAGCGCGGAGGGCACGCCTGTACGCCGGGACAGGATGAACGCGTCCGAGCTGGGCAGCTCATGCCGACGGCGGGTATGCACGCTGAGCACATTCAGCCAATCACGCACGGCCCCCACCAGCAAGGCGATACCGATGGCCATGGTGAACCAGGCGATGAACAGCGGTGGGGCATACCAGACCAGCAGTTCGGAGGCCACAGCGCAGGCGACGGCGATGACCACTCCCTGGACATTGCGGATGAACAGCAGCGTGACCAGGAACAACACAGCGCTGACAGATAGTGCGAAGCCGGACCAGCCGTTCAGGGCGGCCCAGATCAGCGCTGCACCGACGACCGCCGGAGTGGGATAGCCCCAGAAGCCGGACCAGGCGCCGCTGGCCCGACCGCGGCTGACGCTGGACATGGTGCCCGAATGATCGAACCGGAGCTGGATCCCCTTGACCAGTTGCCCCGTCATCAATGCCGCGAAGGCATGACCCAGCTCGTGCACCACCGTGACAAACAGGCCAAAATAGCGCCAGGTCCCACGCGGCACCGATACGGCCACCGCCGCGGCCAGGATCAGGAGCAGCACCGTACCGGAGGCGTTCAGCGGAGCCCCGTGCTGGAAACCATCCGCGATCTTGTTCCACCATTCACCGGAAAAGTCCTGCACATTAGCGGCGGTGGTTGCGGTGGCGGTGGCTGCGCTCGACATCGGGTCCTTGCTGTGTGGATCGGCCTGCGTGGACTAGGCCTGTATGGCCTGCATTGGGGTTAACCGCAGTATCTATTCGCGGAAGGATGGATTGGCCGAAGGTGGTTTAGGAGATTGTGGCCTGGCGGCCTAGCGGGGGTGTCAGATTGTTTCTGTAGATGGTGGATTGATCCTCCCGGAGCCTACCAAGCCAACCGCAAAGCCAGCACAACAAGGACCAAAGCCAAGCGCACCCACAACCCGCCTACCGCCGTCGCCCGCCCCGCGCCAGGCCAACCCCAGAACCTGCCCGCGCCGTCGCCCGCTCCGCACCCTGCGAAAATTCCCTTGAAATCCGCCACCCAAAGGAGAAAGCTGGCAAGGGGAGACTTCGACGAGGAGGAACCATGGCCACCACTGCGGGTAAAGCTCAAACAAGCGAACACAAGCTCAAAAGGCACGTCGGCCCGATTGGCCTGCTGTTCGCCGGGATCGGTTCCATCATTGGCTCCGGCTGGCTGTTCGGGGCCTTCAACGCCTCGGTCATCGCCGGGCCGGCCGGAATCTTTTCCTGGCTCGTGGCCGGCTTCATGATCATGCTGATTGGCCTCTGCTACGCCGAACTGGGCCCGATGTTCCCGATCTCCGGCGGCGTGGTCCGCTACCCGCACCTGGTCTGGGGCTCCTTTGCCAGCTATTCGCTGGGCTTCATCACCTGGATCTCATCCGCAGCGGTGCCGGCCATCGAGGTGGAAGGCGCCCTGACCTACGCCACCAAGTACGGAGCCTTCACCACCCCGCACGTCGTCAACGGGGACAAGGTCCACACCCTGACCGGTCTGGGCCTGGTGATCGCGATCATCCTGATGGCCATCTTCGTGGTCATCAACTACTACGGCGTCAGGCTGTTCGCCCAGATCAACAACGTGCTGGTCTGGTGGAAGCTGGCGATCATCATCCTGGTAATCGTGGTCTTCCTGGTCACCGCCTTCGCCACCACCACCATGGGCACCCCCGCCAACTTCACCTCGCATGGCTTTGCCCCCTCCGGCATGGCGGCCGTCTTCACCGCCATCTCGACTGCGGGGATCACCTTCTCCTACCTGGGCTTCCGCCAGGGCATCGAGCTGGCAGGTGAAACCTCCAACCCGAAGCGCAACATCCCGCTGGCCATCATCGGCTCCGTCGGCATCACCGCCGTGATCTACGCGCTGCTGCAGGTCGCCTTCACCATGGCCGTGCCGGCGAATCTACTCGCCAAATCCGGCAGCTGGGCGGGCCTGACTTTCACCGACGACTTCGGTCCGCTGGCCGCGCTGTCCACCCTGGCCGGGCTGACCTGGCTGGCCTACCTGCTCTACGCCGACGCCATCATCTCCCCCGCGGACACCGGTCTGGTCTACACCACCATCGCCTCCCGGGTTTCCTACGCCATGGGCCGCAACGGCAACTCCCCGCGCTGGCTGGCCAAGAACAACAAGCAGGGCGTGCCGTACTGGTCCCTGGTGGTGACCTTCGTCGTCGGGCTGATCATGTTCCTGCCCTTCCCCAGCTGGCAGCAACTGGTCGGCTTCATCACCAGCGCCACGGTCATATCCTTCGGCTCCGGACCCCTGGTCATGGCCGTGTTCCGGCGTGAGATGCCCAACCGTGAACGCGCCTTCCGGCTGCCGCTGGGCGACACCATCCCGCTGCTGGCCTTCTACAGCGCCAACATGATCGTGTACTGGGGCGGCTGGACCACCAACTCCAAGCTCTTCATCACCATCCTGCTGGGGTACATCCTGCTGGTGATCTTCCAGTTTGTGGGCGACCGCAAGCTCAAGCCGAGCCTGGACTTCAGGGCCGGCGCGATCTGGGTCATCCCCTGGTTTGTGTTGATGGCCCTGATCAGTTGGCTCTTCGACCCGAAGTCGCACCCGGAGATGTTCTTCTGGGTGTTCCTGATCAACGCCGCGGTGACTGTCTTCATCTACTACTTGGCCCTGCACGCACGGCTGCCCGTGGACAAGGTGCGGCACTACATTGCCGACGCCGAGCACGAGTCGGAGGAAGAGGATGAAATGGCAGGAGGGCACATCGGCTGACGGCGCGTTCGACCACTGGTTCGACGGCTGGTTCGACGACGGCACTTCCACTTGAGCGGCATGTCGCTTGGGCGGGTCCCTTGGGCGGGTCGCTTGAGCGGCCGCCCGATAGGCGTCCCCTGAGCGGCGGCGGACGACGGCGGTCGGACCCTCAGGGGCAACTCCCCTGAGCGCGGCTCACCCAGGCGCGACTCACCGCGACCAGCTCGGCAGGCGGTCTCGGATCAGCGGTGCTCGGGCGCCTGCTTCTCTCCTGGCTCCGAATCTTCATCGACATCTTCCACGTCAGGATTGACGGACTTCATGAAATCCCCGGCCAGGGAATCCCGCGCGGCATCGTCCTCATCCCGGCCCTCGCCGTCGCCCGTTCCTGCTGCCTCTGTTCCTGGATTTTCAGTCATACCGCACAGGCTAGCCCTCTGCAGTCGGCTTGCCTACCGGTGTCTGCGCCGCTATCGGCCGGCCACTTCTAAAGCGGCAGGCCGGCTCCCGGCTTGAGATTCTTCATCACCAGGGTGGAAGTCAGCTTTTCCACCGCCGGAAGCATGGCAAGGTCGCTGTCGTAAAACCGCTGGTAGGCGGGAAGATCCGCGGCAATTACCTTCAGCAGATAATCGGGGTCGCCAAAGAGGCGCTGGGCCTCCACAATATGCGCATTCGCCGCCACCTGTGCCTCAAAATCATCCAAAGTGGACCGGTCCACCTGGCGCAGCGTGACGAAGACGATGGCCTCAAATCCGAGCCCCACCGCGGCAGGGTCGATGTCCGCCCGGTAACCCCTGATGATGCCCGCCGCTTCCAGATCCTTCAGCCGGCGGTGGCAAGGAGCCACCGTCAGGCCCACCTCCGAGGCCAGCGCGGTCGCGGTCATCCTGCCGTCCCTCTGCAGCTCACGCAAAATACTTCTATCGATTCCGTCCATCACAGCGATATTTTAGCGCTACCAGCTGGAAGGGCAGCAAAAACGGTAAGCACTTATGCGAGGCATCTCCGTAAGCTTGCATCCGTTGCCCGTTATCCAGGAGATCAGCATGGAACCGCAGTCACTCATTGGCTTTGCCCTCGTGGCCGTCACCTTGGCATGCACCCCTGGCGCCGACTGGGCGTACTCCATTTCCGCCGGTCTGGCCCGGCGCAGCTTTATACCCGCAGTCGCAGGCCTGTGTAGCGGCTATCTCCTGCACACGCTCCTGCTGGCCCTCGGGCTGGCAGCCCTGGTCGCCAGCCAACCTGTCTTGCTGGCGTGGATCACCCTGGCCGGAGCGGCCTACCTGCTCTGGCTCGGTTTCACTACCCTCAGGTCCTGGCGCAGTTCCGGGATTGCCAGTGCCGGCACCACCACCATCACGGGGCGGATGAGTTTCCTGCGCGGCGTAGGCACCAGCGGCATCAATCCGAAGGGCCTCCTTCTCTTCGTAGCGATCCTGCCCCAGTTCCTCACGCGGGACTCGGCTCTTGCCGTCCCTCTGCAGTGCATCATTCTGGGCCTGGTGTTCGTTGTGATTGCTGCATCCGTCTACAGCCTGGTCGCATCCCTGGCCAAGCGGCTACTGGCCTCCCGGCCGGCACTGGCCCGGACCGTGACACTGGCAAGCGGCACCATCATGATCGTCCTTGGCGTCCTGCTGCTGGCCGAGCAACTGCCTCCGCTCCTGGCCCGGTAAAGCGGGCTGCTCCTGGCGATCAAGCGGCTCCCGGCGGTCAAGCGGACTGTGGCTACTCCTGCTTCACGAGTGCCGCGTCGAGGGAGATTTTGACCTTGTCGCTGACCAGCACGCCGCCTGCTTCCAGCGCAGCATTCCAGGTCAGGCCGAATTCCTTGCGGCTGATCTCCGTCTCCGCAGTGAAGCCCGCACGTGTGGCACCGAACGGGTCCACCACCACCCCGTTGAACTCCACCTCGAGTTCCACCGGCTTGGTGATACCGCGGATGGTGAGGTCGCCCGTCACCGTGTAGTCGTCGCCGTCGCCCTCCGCCTTCGTGGCCTTGAAGGTCATCTCCGGAAACTGCTCCACATCGAAGAAGTCCGCACCCCGCACGTGTCCGTCACGGTTCGCATCACCGGAATCGAAGCTGGCGGTCTTGACCACCGCGCGCAACGACGAATTCTCCAGGGAATCCGCCACGTGCGCTTCCGCGCTGGCCTCGTTGAAGCGTCCGCGCACCTTGCTAATGCCGGCGTGGCGGACGGTAAAACCGATTTCGCTGTGTGCCATGTCGAGGTTCCAGACCCCCTCGGTCACACCATTGGGCAGAGTCATTACCGTTTCTCCTGGTTCTGTGTAAGGGATACAACCGCACCGGCCCCTCGCCGATGGCAACCGGAGAGACACCGCAGCCCCCTACAAAAGTAAAGCACTAGGCAGCTAGGTTGAGTCGGGCGACCGGCCTCCAATTTGGCTTCACTCCGGCAAAGCCCGCCATACGGGAGGCTGAGAATGACCTTCTGTGTAGCGCCGTTTTGTTGCTCCGGTGCACAACATGGAAAATGGATGGTATCGATTGGTTGCCGTCAAGACGCCGGCCGCAGCCTGCGGGCGCATCGCTGCGCCCTTGTAGCAGGAGGTCCCTTGGCCAGCAACATTGAACTCTTCCTTGATGAAGAGTCGCAGTACCGGTTTAACCTGTTGGACCCTGAGGGGAACATTCTGGCCGTTTCGTCCGGATTCCCCACCCGCGAAGCCGCCGCGGCAGGCATCTATACCGTCCGGGAGTGCGCCGGTACTGCTCTTGTATCGGACAATACCGGCAGCATTCCCAAGATCAAGCCCAAGGCCAACGCCTAGACGGCCTTGCCAACAGCGGCCCCCCGGCTCCCGAATCCGCGGGAATCCGAAGCTCCTAACGCTGAAAGCCAGTCCCGTTCGGGTCAAGGATTCAGCCGGGTTCGGATATTGCACCCCGGCATCGTCGCTGGTGTCGAGACCGTTCTTAAGGTACAGCTCATGGGCCGCCACGAGTGCCACGTCCTAGTTCCACACCTAATCCCGGCCTTTCAGGTCCGCGATGCACCCTTCCTTGGATCCGCATTGGCTCTTTGGTTAGCCCTTGCCTGCCCTGGCTGATCCAAGGCGCATCATTGTTGTAATTTGTCCTGGAGCTACGGCCCGGATCTGGCTGGTCATGGCAATGCGGGGTCATGGTGTGGAGAAGTCATGGAGGGTGGTTTGGGGTTGGAAGTAGGTGTTGCGGAGGGGTTTTTGGTTCGGGTCGGTGTCTGGTGGCGGGATGAACCAGGGTGTGCCTGTGCTGATGTCGATGCGCCAGTGTTCCTGGTGGATCAGGTGGTGGTGCCAGCTGCATAGGCAGCAGCCGTTGTCGGTGTTGGTCAGGCCGCCGTTTTGCCAGTAGTCCACGTGGTGGGCCTCGGTCCAGCCTACGGGCATGGTGCAGCCCGGGAACGCGCAGCCGCCGTCCCGGGCGGCCAGGGCCAGGCGCTGGTCCGGGCTGAAGATCCGTGCTGCCCGGCCCTGGTTGAGGAT
>DATIMB010000408.1:0-12909 GCA_035475875.1 Micrococcaceae bacterium | reverse complement strand
TCCGCCGGATCCTCCACCCGGATGGCCTTGCAGCCCAGGCCCTCGGCCACCTTGACGTGGTCCACGCCATAGCCTTGGGTCTCCGGGGAGTTGATGTTCTCGAAGGCCAGTGAGACCTCGTAGTCCATCTCGAAGCCGCGCTGTGACTGGCGGATCAGGCCCAGGTAGGAGTTGTTTACCACCACGTGGATGTAGGGCAGCTGGAACTGCGCGCCCACAGCCAGTTCCTCGATCATGAACTGGAAGTCGTAGTCGCCGGAGAGTGCGACGACGGTCTGCTCCGGCTTGCCGCGCACCACGCCCAGGGCGGCCGGGACGGTCCAGCCCAGCGGGCCGGCCTGGCCGGCGTTGATCCACTTGCGCGGGCCAAAGACGTGCAGCAGTTGTGCGCCGGCAATCTGCGACAGGCCGATGGTCGAAACGTAGGTGGTGTCCTGGCCGAAGGCTGCGTTCATTTCCTGGTACACGCGCTGCGGCTTGACCGGGATGTTCTCAAAGTGGGTCTTGCGCTGCAGCTTGCCCTTGCGGTCCGCGCAGTCGGCTGCCCAGCCGGAGTAATCCGGCACGGTGCCGCCAGCCTTTCGTTCGCGGGCCACCTCCAGCAGGACCTCCAGCGCGGCACCGGCGTCGGACACGATGCCCAGGTCCGGGGAGAAGACCCGGCCGATCTGGGTCGGCTCGATGTCCACATGCACGAAGGTGCGGCCCTTGGTGTAGGTGTCCAGGCCGCCGGTGTGGCGGTTGGCCCAACGGTTGCCGATGCCGATCACGAAGTCGGAGGCCAGCATGGTCGCGTTGCCGTAGCGGTGCGAGGTCTGCAGGCCCACCATGCCGGCCATCAGCGGGTGGTCGTCGGAGATGGCGCCCCAGCCCATCAGGGTCGGGATCACCGGAACGTTGAGCAATTCGGCCAGTTCCACCAGCTGCGCGGAGGCGCCGGCGTTGATGATGCCGCCGCCGGCGACGATCAGCGGATGCTGCGCGGCGGTGAGCATGTCGAGGGCCTTTTCGGCCTGCTTGCGGCTGGCGCGGGGTTTTTCCACCGGCAGCGGCTCATACAGGTCGATATCGAACTCGATCTTGGCCATCTGCACATCGAACGGCAGGTCCAGCAGCACCGGTCCGGGACGGCCGGAACGCATCAGCCCGAAGGCCTTCTGGAACGCGCCGGGAACCTGGGCCGGCTCCAGGACGGTCATGGCCATCTTGGTTACCGGTGCGGCGATGGACTGGATGTCCACGGCCTGGAAGTCTTCCTTGTGCAGTTTGGCCACCGGTGCCTGGCCGGTGATGCACAGGATCGGCACCGAGTCGGCCCAGGCCGCGTAGAGCCCGGTGATCATGTCCGTGCCGGCCGGGCCCGAGGTGCCCAAGCAGACGCCGATGTTTCCATCCGCGGCGCGGGAGTAGCCGTCCGCCATATGCGAAGCCCCCTCCACGTGGCGGGCCAGGGTGTGGCGGATACCGCCGTGGGCCTTCATGGCCGAGTACAGCGGGTTGATCGCCGCACCTGGCAGGCCGAAGGCCTCGGTGGCCCCCTCCTTTTCCAGGATCAGGATGGCAGCGTCAACAGTGCGCATCGTAGGCATGGGATTCTCCTTGAAAGTTTTTGGTGTGGGAAAGTCTGATGGGTTTGGTACGGCGCCCGGGTGCGGAGCGCTTACTTGTCGGTGCGGCCGGAGAGCTGCTCGACCAGCTTGAACAGGCCGGAGTGGTCCAGGCCGCCGTCGCCCTGGTTGACCATGGAGCCGACCAGCTGGGCCACGAGCGAGCCGAGCGGGATAGTGACGCCGGCTTCACGGGCGGCCGAGGTGACAATGCCCATGTCCTTGTTGTGCAGCTGCAGGCGGAAGCCGGGCTCGAAGGAGCGGTCCAGCATCTTCTGGCCCTTCTGCTCGAGCACCTTGGACCCGGCCAGGCCGCCGCCGAGCACCTTCAGCGCGGAGGTGGTGTCCACCCCGTAGGCCTCGAGGAAGACGATAGCCTCGGCGAGGAGCTGGATGTTGCCGGCCACGATCAGCTGGTTCGCAGCCTTGACGGTCTGTCCGGAGCCGGAAGGGCCCACGTGCACGATGGTCTTGCCGACAGTGTTCAGGACGTCCTGGGCGGATGCGAAATCTTCGGCGGCGCCGCCGACCATGATCGAAAGCACCGCATCGATGGCGCCCTGCTCGCCGCCGGAGACGGGGGCGTCCAGCGGCCGGATGCCGGCTTCCCTGGCCGCGGTGGACAGGCGGACGGCGACGTCCGGGCGGATGCTGCTGGCATCGATCCACAGTGCGCCGGCCTTGGCATTGGCGAAGACGCCATCCTCGCCGCTTACTACCGCCTCAACGTCGGGGGAGTCGGGCACCATGGTGAGAACGACCTCGGCCTCGCGGACTGCCTGGGCGATGCTGGCAGCGCCCTGGCCCCCCTCGGAAGCGAGCTTGTCGGTCTTGTCCTGGCTGCGGTTGTAGCCGGTGACGTCGAAGCCGGCCTTGACCAGGTTCACGGCCATGGGCAGGCCCATGATGCCGAGTCCGATGACGGCGACTTTTTGCTTGGTGCTGGTCATGTGCTGAATCCTTTGCTGCTGTCTGCTGCTTATGGTGTGCGTGGGTGTTGCTGCCCGATGGGCGGCGGCTGGGTTAGCGGATCAGCCACTTGAAGGCAGTGGCGGTCTCGGCCTTGTACTCCAGGCCGATGTAGCCGTCGTAGCCCAGATCGCGGCTGCGGGTGATCCACTCGCCCAGCGGCAGGGTGCCGGTGCCGGGGGCGCCGCGGCCGGGGTTGTCCGCGATCTGGATGTGGCCGAAGTCCTTGGCATAGTTGGCGATGGCCGCATCGACGTCGTCGCCGTTGACGGCCAGGTGGTAGAAGTCGGCCAGCAGCTTGATGTTCTGCGGACCCTCCGCGCGGACCTTGCCGATGACGTCCATGGCCTGCGCCGCCGTCGTGATCGGGTAGCGGTCCGCGCCGCTGACCGGCTCCAGCAGGACCGTACCGCCGATCCGGGCTACGCCTTCGGCGGCCGCCACCAGGTTCTTCAGCGCCAGCGCGTCCTGCTCCTCGGCGGTGGATCCGTCCATCCGGTTGCCGTAGAGGGCGTTGAAGGACTTGCACCCGAGCCGCTCGCCGATGCCGGCCACCACGTCGATGTTGTCCGTGAACTCTGAACCGCGGCCCGTCCAGGAGACCAGGCCCCGATCCCCGGCCGGCATGTCCCCGGCGTTGAAGTTCAGGCCGGTCAGCTGCACGCCTGCTTCCGTGATGGCCGTTTCGAATTCGCTGACCTCGGCATCGGAGGGGACGGAGGAGGCGAACGGCCACCAGAACTCGACGGCGTCGAACCCGGCGGCCTTGGCGGCGGCCGGACGCTCGAGCAGGGGCAGGTCCGTCAGGAGGATGGAGCAGTTCACTGTGTACGTCATCGTCGGGATTCCTTCTGGTGCAACGGTGGGGCTGGACTCTTCCACTCGGCAACGCCTTGGATGCGATTCGCACTAGACGGTTGCTTCTTTTTCGAATGGTGGAAGTTATATTCTGCTTTATGAAAAGTTTAGAGTGAGTGATCGCTGGCGTCAACCCTCCCGCGCCGCATTCTGCGGGCAACGGGGACACGACGAAGGTATGTCGGACGGCCGAGGTCGCAGCCGGTGTAAGCGGTCATCCGTTAAACAGTTCCGCCCCGGCATGCTGATGCCGAGGCGGAACTGCGCGTATCTCCGGAGACGTCAGGGCGCCGGTCCGGATCCGGTCCGGAGACCCGGTACCAAGACCGGGAGCCGAAACGGGTTCAGGTGCGGAAGACCGGAATTTTCCGGGATCCAGGTGCAGGCTCCTCGGGGACCGGGATCCGGACTTCCAGAACCCCATCGGTGTACTTGGCGGAGATCTCCTCCTGGTGCACGCCGGCAGGTAGGGTCACTGTCCGGGTGGCGGTGCCGTAGCGGAACTCGGAGCGGTACCCGTTTTTGCCCTTCTGCTCGGACTTCTCCTCGTGCCGGACGGTGATCTCCAGTTCGTTCCCGGTCAGTGCGATGTCCACATCCCGGTCCGGGTCGATGCCCGGTACCTCGGCCCTGACCACCATGGACCCGGCATCCCGGTATTCCTCGATGCGCGGCCACAACTGGACGTCGCCTTCCAGGAACCGGCGGACGGAGTCGGGCACATCGATGCCGGTCCGGCGAAGAATATTGCTCATCACTACTACCTCCTGTTGGGACTCCGGCCCGCCCGCCACGGCATTATCGGGCTTGGGCCAAGAAGGGGCTGGTACCTCCAAGCTACGCCCGTGACCTTCGGGGTGGAAGGCCATGGACGGCGGTTCCATGGCGTCCGGCCGGCTGTCCACAGAGCTGGGTACGGCGGGCTCCCACAACTGCCCAGCTTTAGCCTGCGGACGGGCTGCGACGACGGCGTGCTGCCGCTTTTGCCGGCGTGTCGCCGCAAAACCTGGGCAGTTGTCCGCGCGGGGTCCGGGCGATCTTCCGGGCGAGGGGATTAAGCCGGCGAGGGGTTAAGGCGAGGGGTTAAACAGCTCCGCCCCGGCGTGGCGGTGCCGGGGCGAAGAGACTGTGGAAGGGACCTAGGTCAGCCGGATCTGGCGGTTGACATCCTTGTAGAGCAGGTAGCGGAACTTGCCCGGGCCTCCGGCGTAGCAGGCCTGCGGGCAGAAGGCGCGCAGCCACATGAAGTCTCCGGCTTCCACCTCAACCCAGTCGTCGTTGAGCCGGTACACGGCCTTGCCCTCCAGGACAAAGATGCCGTGTTCCATCACATGGGTTTCCGCGAAGGGGATGACCGCGCCGGGTTCGAACGTCACGATGTTCACGTGCATGTCGTGCGCCAGGTCGTTGGGGTCCACGAAGCGGGTGGTGGCCCACTTGCCGTCGGTATCCACCATCGGGGTGGGGGCGACGTCCTGGTCGCGGGTGACGAAGGACTTGGCGGTGTAGCCTTCCAGCGGTTCATAGGCCTTGCGGACCCACTGGAAGCTGGCGGCAGCATCGCCGTCGTTCTTCACCGACCAGGAGGCACCGGCGGCCAGGTAGGCGTATCCGCCGGGTTCCAGCGTGTGCTCCTCACCTTCCAGCTGCAGCACAAGGCTGCCCTTGGTAAGGAAGAGGACGGACTCCACCCCGGACTCCGGCTCGGGCCGCGAGCTGCCGCCGCCGGGGGCCACCTCAACGATGTATTGGGCGAAGGTGTCGGTGAAGCCGGCGATGGGCCGGGCCAGGATCCAGGCCCGGGTTTTGTCCCAGCCGGGCAGGTTGCTGGTGACGATGTCCCGCAGCACGCCGCGCGGGATGACCGTGTAGGCCTCCTTGACCACGGCGCGGTCGGTCAGCAGGGTGGTCTGGGAGGGCAGGCCGCCCTCCGGGGAAAAATACGTGCTCATCAGTGTGCTCCTGGAAGGGTGGAGGCCAGCCGCGGATGGGCCAGCCGGACAAGGTGCGCCTCGTCGACGCCGGTGAGACGGGTGACTTCGTCGGTGCCGACGGCGCCGCAGAGGACGCCGCGGTAGATGAAGCTGGCCAGCGCCCGGGCGGTGGCCGGCTCGTCCATGATGCCGCCCTGGGTCTGCTCCACATAGTTACGCAAACGCTGCGCGGCCGCGGGCAGGCCCTGGCGGTAGAAGGCATAGGTGGCGATGAACCGGGTGGGCAACTGCGCGGGGTGCATGTCCCAGCCCTGGTAGTAGCCGCGCTCCAGTGAGCGGCGGACCAGCCGGCCATGCAACTGCCAGGCCGCACGGATCTGCTCCGGGGTGCCCACCGGCTTGACGTTGGTGGAGCCGTCGGAGAGCCGGATGCCGGTGCCGGCTACGGCCAGCTGCATGATCTGCTTGGCCAGGTCCGCGGCCGGGTGCTCCATCGACTGGTATTCGGCGGCGATCTGCAGGGAGGCGCTGTAGTCGTAGGTGCCGTAGTGCAGGGCGCTGATCCGGCCCTCGGTGGCGTGCGGCAGCTGGGCAACCGGCGCGGCGCCCTGGGAGCCGAGGATCAGCTGCGGCGTCTCCACCTGGACCTCAAAGCGCAGCCGGCCGGTGGCCAGGCCCAGGCCGGATTCCAGCCGTCCGCAGGCATAGTCCATGGCCTTGACCTGGTCCACCGTGCTGACCTTGGGCAGCGTCAGCACCAGCCCCTCGGGCAGCCCGCCGTTCTCCACCAGGCCGGAGACGAAAAGCTCCAGCGTCCGCAGTCCGCGCCGCCGGGTGGCAGCCTCGAAGCATTTGAACCGGATGCCGATGTAGGGCGGTGCCGTGCCATCGGCGACAGCCGCGGAGACATTGTCCGCGGCGCGGACCGCGTCCGCGTCCTCGGCGGCATCGCCGCGGTCCCCATAGCCGTCCTCGAAGTCCAGCCGGAGGTCCTCGATCGGCTCGGATGCCAGCTTGGCGCCGGCCTTCCGGGCCACCTCGGCGGCCAGCACGCCGTCGAGCCCCAACAGGTGCGCCAGCTGCTCCATCCCGCCCTCGGCCTCGACCACGTCGCGGGCCTGGGCGCCCCAGTCAGCTGCCAGCGACGGGGTGAACTGGTCCGCCGGGACGTAGACGGTGTGCACCGGCTGGCGGCTGCCGTCGTCGCCCGGATAGTTCTTTTCCAGCAGCCGGTCGGTTCCGGCCAGGTCCGCATCCAGGCGGTCGTAGTCGCCGGGTCCGAAGATTGCGCCGGCCACCTCAGCCCACCAGCTCGTAGGCCGGCGTGGTGAGGAAGTCCGTGTAGTCCTCGGAAAGGCAGATGTCCTTGATCAGCTCGCTGGCCGGCTTGTAGTGCGCGTCGAAGGATTCCTGGCCCACCTCGGAGCGCAGCCGGTCCGTCTCCTCGGCCAGGATCCGGCTGACCAGCTCACGGGTAACCGTGTTGCCGGTGTCCGCCAGGGTGACCTGGTTGCGGATCTGCTGCCAGACCTGGGAGCGGGAGATTTCCGCGGTGGCGGCATCCTCCATCAGGTTGTGGATGGCCACCGCGCCATTGCCGGAGAGCCAGACGGCGGTGTAGGCGACGGCGACGTAGAGGTTGAGCCGCAGCCCGGCCTCGGTCACCTCGCCCGGCGCGGACGCTACGTCCAGCAGTTCCTCCGCGGTCACCGAGACCTCCGGGCGCTGCTTGTCCAGCTGGTTGGGCCGGTCTCCCAGCACCGCGTCAAAGACTTCCTGGCAGACCGGCACCAGATCGGGGTGTGCCACCCAGGAACCGTCGAACCCGTCGTTCGCCTCGCGGGTCTTATCCGCACGGACCTTCTCGAAGGCCTGCGCGGTGACCTCCGGCTCGCGCCGGTTGGGGATCACCGCAGCCATGCCGCCCATGGCGAAGGCGCCGCGGGCGTGGCAGGTCTTGACCAGCAGCTCGGTGTAGGCGCGCATGAACGGTGCCGTCATGGCCACCGAGGCGCGGTCCGGCAGGATGAATTCGCTGCCCGCATCGCGGAAGTACTTGATGATGCTGAACAGGTAGTCCCAGCGGCCGGCATTCAGGCCGGAGGCGTGGTCGCGCAGTTCAAACAGGATCTCGTCCATCTGGAACGCGGCCGGGATGGTCTCGATCAGCATGGTGGCCCGGATGGAGCCCTGCGGGACGCCCACGTAGTCCTGGGCAAAGACAAAAATTTCGTTCCAGAGCCTGGCCTCGAGGTAGCTTTCCATCTTGGGCAGGTAGTAGTACGGGCCCTGCCCGTTGGCCAGCAGCTGGGCAGCATTGTGGAAGAAGTGGAGGCCAAAGTCCACCAGCGCACCCGCCACCGGCTCGCCGTCGACCGTGACGTGCTGCTCTGGCATGTGCCAGCCGCGCGGACGGGCGACGACGACGGCCAGCGGAGCGTCGGTGCGCAGCCGATACTCCTTGCCCTCCTCTGAGGTGAAGGCCAGCGTGCCCAGCGCGGCGTCGCGCAGGTTCAGCTGCGCGTCGACAACGTTCGGCCAGGTGGGCGTGCTGGCATCCTCCAGATCGGCGAGCCAGACCTTGGCGCCGGAGTTAAGCGCGTTGATGGCCATCTTGGCCGGCGAGGCCGGTCCGGTCATTTCCACCCGGCGGTCCAGCAGGGCGGCCGGGGCGGTGGCAACCTGCCATTCGCCGTCGCGCACATCCTTGGTTTCGGGCAGGAAGTCCAGCCGGCCGGTGCGGGCCACCTCCTGGCGCTTGTCCGCCCGATCAGCCAGCCGCTGGACGCGGGTGGTGTTGAAGCGCTGGTGCAGCGCTTCAACGAAGGCCAGCGCCTCCGGGGTGAGGATCTCCTGGGCCCGCTTGATGGGCTGCGGATCGGTCAATGAGATGGCCATGATGCGGATCTCTTTCTGTTTGTAGTCTGGCCGGCGCCTGATGGTTGGTGCCTGGCGGCTGGTGCCTGGCGGCCTGCGCCTGATGGTTGGTGCCTGGCGGCTGGTTAGGCGTTCTGGGATGCCAGGACGGAGGCGGACGCGTGGCCCGTTTCTGTGCCCTGGCTGTTTTCCTGGGCGGCGGCCACAACTGCGGCCGCGACGTCGGCGGCCACGTGCGGGTCGAAGACGCTGGGGATGATGAAGCTGGCGTTCAGCTCGTCGCTGGCCACGCGGTTGGCAATGGCCTCGGCCGCCGCTACCAGCATGTTCGGGGTGATGTCGGAGACCCCGGCATCCAGCAGCCCGCGGAAGAAGCCGGGGAACGCCAGGACGTTGTTGATCTGGTTGGGGAAGTCGCTGCGCCCGGTGGCGACGACGGTGGCGTACTTGGATGCGATCACCGGATCCACCTCAGGGGTGGGGTTGGCCATCGCGAAGACGATGGAGTTCTGGGCCATGCTGGCCACCTGCTCTTCGCCCATGATGTTGGGTCCGGAAACGCCGATGAAGACGTCCGCGCCCGCCACTGCCTCATGCAGGGTGCCTTCAAAGTTGTCCGGGTTGGTGTTCTCCGCCAGCCAGGTGCGGTGCGCGTCCGTGTAGCTTTCGCCACGGTGGATGGCGCCGTTGCGTCCGCAGGCGATGATGTTCTCCGCACCCTGGGCCTTCAGCAGCTGGATAATGGCGTTGCCTGCGGCGCCGACCCCGGCCACCACGATCTTGACCTCGCCGATCTTCTTGCCGACCACCCGCAGCGCGTTCACCAGCGCGGCCAGGGTGACAATGGCCGTGCCATGCTGATCGTCGTGGAAGACCGGAATGTCCAGTTCCTCGCGCAGCCGGTTTTCGATCTCGAAGCAGCGAGGGGCCGCGATGTCCTCCAGGTTGACGCCGCCGTAGACAGGGGCCAGCGCCTTGACGATCCTGATGATTTCCTCGGTGTCCTGGGTATCCAGGCAGACCGGCCAGGCGTCCACGTTGGCGAACTGCTTGAACAATGCGGCCTTGCCTTCCATCACCGGCAGCGCTGCGGCGGGGCCGATGTTGCCCAGCCCGAGCACGGCGGAGCCGTCGGTGACCACGGCGATGGTGTTGCGCTTGACCGTCAGCCGGCGGGCGTCCTCCGGGTTCTCCGCGATAGCCATGCAGACCCGGGCTACGCCGGGGGTGTAGGCGCGGGACAGATCGTCGCGGTTGCGCAGAGCCACCTTCGGGACGACCTCGAGCTTGCCGCCCAGGTGCATCAGGAAGGTCCGGTCGGAGACCTTCCGCACGGTGACACCGTCCAGGGCGTTGAGCGCGTCCTTGACCCGGGCGGCGTGGGCATCGTCGGTGGTGTTGCAGGTGACATCGACGACGAGCGTCTCGTGGTGCGACTCCGTCACGTCGAGGGCGGTGATGGCCGCGCCCGCGGCACCGACGGCGGCCGCCAGTTCGCTGGTGGCGCTGAAGCTCGAGGGAGCCTCCACGCGCAGGGTGATCGAATTTCCGGGGCTGGGGTTCGCCATTGATGCTCCTCCTGGTGCCGGCGGGCCGGCTTCGGTTCCTGATCGGAATGTTTTCGTATTATGGATATTATTATCTGCAACGTGGAAACACAAGGCAGCCATGTTTTTGCTTCCATCCGCGGCGTCGTGCTGTATCTTGGGAGCTGAGGGCGGCTTTTTCACGATGTGGATAAGGATTGCCACCAAATTCCAGCATCCGGCAAAACAGCGTCCGGCACAACCACCAGGAGAGCACCAGACATGGCTGACAAACCATCCGGCGGCGTCCAGTCCGTCGAGCGGGTGTTCGAGCTGCTCGAACTGATCACCGACGCCGGCGGAGAGGTCACCCTGAGCGAGCTATCCTCCTCGACCGACCTGCCGTTGCCTACCATCCACCGGTTGCTGCGCACCCTGGTCACGATGGGTTACCTGCGCCAGCTGGCCAACCGCCGCTACGCGCTGGGCCCGCGGCTGATCCGCCTCGGCGAGGGTGCCAACAAGCAGCTGGGCGCCTTGGCCCGGCCGCAGCTCAAGTCCCTGGTGGACACCCTGGGTGAGACCTCCAATATGGCGGTGCTGGATTCCGACATGGTCATCTATGTGGCCCAGGTGCCCTCTCCGCATTCGATGCGGATGTTCACTGAGGTTGGCCGGCGCGCGCACACCCACGACACCGGGGTGGGCAAGGCGATCCTGGCGCAGCTGGACGACGAGGTGGTGCGCGGCATAGTTTCCCGGGCCGGCATGCCCCGCCCGACCGAGATGAGCATCGGCGACGTTGACGACCTGCTCAAGGAGCTGGACCGGATCCGCGAACGCGGCTACTCGATCGACGACGGAGAGCAGGAAATCGGCGTGCGCTGCTTCGCCATGGCCGTGCCGAAGGCCCCAACGCCGACGGCCATCTCCGTTTCCGGCCCGGTCTCGCGGGTGGACGAATCCTTCGCCGAGCGCGCCGTGCCGCTCCTGCAGCAGGCCGCCCGCGTCATCTCGGATGAAATGAACCGCAACTAGCTGAACCGCAAGCTCGCCGAACGCAGCCAGCTGAACTGCCGCTCCTATCCGGTGGCTCTCGCCTTCCGAAAAAAAGACTTCCAAAATGTTGTGCGGGTCACGTTTCCGGTGTTAGCCTTGTCCCAGCCAAAGGCGGGCACCTGTGCAAGGTCGCTAACTACCAGGCGCAACTTAACCTTAAACGCATTGTCTGCCAGGTTGGGTGCCGGCCGGTGATTGTCCCGTCCGGGCGCCTCCTGCAGCTTAGGAAGCAAAGGGAGTCGCCATGAAAAGCATCCTCACCGGACAACAGCACCTCGCGCGGGCCATTGAGCTGGCATCGGCCAATGTCCTCAACAGCGGCGGACCCTTCGGGGCCGTGATTGTCACCGCGGACGGGCAGGTGTTCGACGGCGTCAACCGCGTTACCGCCACCAATGACCCCACTGCCCACGCCGAAGTCACTGCCATCAGGAACGCCTGCTCCCAGCTGGGCACCTTCGATCTGAGCGGGGCGAGCCTTTACACCAGCTGCGAGCCGTGCCCGATGTGCCTGGCCTCCGCGCTGTGGGCGCGGGTGGAACACGTCTACTTCGCTGCCGACCGCCACGACGCGGCCCGGGCCGGCTTTGACGACGCGGCCTTCTACAACTATTTCGAAACGCCCGTGGCCGAGCGGTCAATGGCCGTCCTCCAGCTGGACCCCGGGACGGTCGCAGCCTGGGCCCCTTTCGAGGCTTGGACCACGCTCGAAACCCGCATCGCGTACTAGTCCTACCGCTTACTGGTCCAGGAGGTGCAGATGGTCTGCGGTATCTACGTCCGCGCCGTCGGATGCCCCACCGCAGACCACCAGATCGATCAGCCCGGGATGGGCGCGCAGGAAGTTCCGCGCCCCGCCGTCGCCGGTTGCCACCGCGGCTGCCTTGTTCGCCAGTGCGCGGTCGAAGAGGACCGGATGCCCGCGTTGCAGCGCGCCGTCCGGCTTCCGGTAGGCGGCCATGGTGACCCGTCCGGTGCGGTGCCGGGACAGGAGCCGGGCCACGATAGCGGCGGTGATCCCGGGCTGATCCACCAGAGCCACCAGGACGTCGTCGTCGGGCCCGACGGCGGCCACGCCGGCGGTGAAGGAGGTGCTCAGGCCTTGCGCCCAGGCGGGATTGTCCAGCACCTGCTGCGCGGACAGGTCAGTGCGGGCCCGCACCTCTGCCGCGCCGGCACCGAGCACGACGACGGTTTCCCGGCAGCCGCCGTCGCGCAGCACCTGCGCCAGGTGCTCCACCAGGGTGCTGCCACGGTAGGGAAGCAGCGCTTTGGGGCCGCGGCCCAGCCGCTTACCCGCCCCTGCTGCGAGCAGCACCGCCGTCGTCGTTCCCGAAGTCATGAGTCCCACTAAACCATCATGCGCCGTAGCGCATGCGCCCACTTTAGGCACCCACCCTCCGCCACCGGAATCAGCCGGCGACCAGGGCGCGGGCTGAGCGGCTGTGCTCAGCGATCAGCCCGGGCAGGTCCAGCCCCGGAATCCGGCCATCCAGCACGCGCCAGTGGCCGCCGACCATGACGCGGTCGGCACGGTCGGCGCCGCACAGCAGTAGCGCCGCTACCGGATCATGGCTGCCGGAGAAGCGCAGTTCATCGAGCCGGAACAGGGCCAGGTCCGCCTGGAGTCCCGGGGCCAGCTGGCCGATGTCGCTGCGGCCCAGAACGCCGGCGGATCCGCGGGTTGCCCAGCCCAGGGCCTGCTCGCAGGTTACGGCGGCCGCACCATAGCGAAGCCGCTGCAGGTAGAGCGCCTGCCGTGCCTCCAGGATCATGTTCGAAGCATCGTTGGAGGCCGAGCCATCTACGCCAAGACCGACCGGAACGCCGGCAGCCTCAAGCTCAAGAACCCGGGCAGTCCCGGAGGCCAGCCGCATGTTGGAGGTGGGGCAATGCGCTACGCCGGTACCGGCCGCGCCCAGCCGGGCAATCTCCTCGTCGTCGAAGTGGATGCCGTGGCCCAGCCAGGTGCGGCCGGTCAGCCAGCCCACGCTCTCCAGATAGTCCAACGGCCGCAGCCCGAACATCTCCTTGCAGAAGTCCTCCTCGTCCAGTGTCTCGGCCAGGTGGGTATGCAGC
>DATIMB010000407.1:0-1688 GCA_035475875.1 Micrococcaceae bacterium | reverse complement strand
AGCAGGGTGGAGAGCAGCGTCGTCTTTCCGGTTCCCGTGGCCCCGCTGATCAGAAAGCTCAGCCGGCTGGCCATAACCGCCCGAAGCAGGGAGGCCGACTCCGGGTCCAGGAAGGCGGTGGAGGCCAGCTCTTCCATGCTGAATGCCTCCGGACGCCGGATCCTGATGGACAGAATCGGGCCGGCGGGAGAAATGGGCGGGAGCACAGCGTGCACCCGGAAGCCGCCGTCGAGCCTCACATCCACGCAGGGCGAACCGTCATCGAGCCGGCGACCTCCCGCCGACACCAGCCGGACAGCCAGGGCCCGGACCTGCAGCGGATCAGTGAAGGAAATTCCCGTCCGTTCGGGGCCGGCGCCTCGGTCCACCCAGACAGATTCCGGACCGTTGACGAAGATGTCTGTTACCTCCACATCCCTGAGTAAGGGCTGGAGCGGGCCCAAACCGTTCAGTTCGGCACTGATCTGTTCCACTGCGCTCAAGGAACCGGCCGAGCCGAGCAAGCGGCCCGTGGCCTGTATGGCCGCCGCAACCCTCATCGGGGTCACAGGACCTGACTCTGATAGCACCGTTTCCCGGACTGCTTCCAACAAGGATTCATCAGAGTAAGCGCCGGCAGCGGCGGCAGAGTGCCGCCTCATGCTGCCTGCTCCGGCAGATCCTCCAGGATGGCCGTGGCCAGACGCCTCACCCCGCGGTTGCTGGCCAAGGATAGGAGCTGGCCGCGTTCGGTCACTGCCGCGGCCGAACGCAGCGCCGGCATGACGCCGGCCAGCGGGACCCCCACTGAGTCGGCAATCAGTGCGGCATCCAGGCCGTCCCGGATGGGCGCACGCACCACCAGGGAGACCGGCATCTCGGGCAATCTGGCGATCAGCTGTGCGGCCGCAACGGCACACCGGATCCGGGCCGGGGCGATGGCCAGCAGCAGGTCGCAGTGCCGGCCGAGCGAGGAGAATGCTTCCGGGCTTCGGCCAACGTCGACGATGGTTAGCCGGTAGCCTCGGCGGGCCGCCTTGAGGACCTCCGCACCGACTCCGCCCGTGCCGAACTGCTCCGGGCCTGATTGAGTGTGCTGTCCCCAGGACAGCAGGGAGAATCCGGCAATGACAGGCAGTGATGCAGCCAACTGGACAGGGCTGATGGTGCCCGTGGAGTTCTGCAGGTCCGGCCAGCGCAGCCCTGCCACCTCCTCTGCCGCGACGGCCAGGTCCAGTCCGCCACCCCATTCGTCGCCGTCGACCAAGAGGACCTGGTTGCCACGGGCGGCGGCAGTCGCGGCCAGCATGACGGCCAGCGTCGACGCGCCGGCACCTCCGCACCCACCGACCACCCCCACCACAAATCCGCTGGATCCGCTGTCGCGCAGCCGGCCCAGGTATTCGGCCAGCCATTCGGAGGCCTCGGGCAGCGCCGCAACCCGGTCAGCCCCGGAGGCAGAGGCCTGCCGCCACAGCAGATCGCTGTCCGGGGACAGGCCCACCACAACGATGGGACCCCGGCGGTGTGGCAGGGCACCGGTGTAATCGCTGCCTACCAGAACCGCTGCGGCGGCATCCCATTCCCGGATCGCCTCGGCAGCAGTCCCGGCAACGGAGAGGGCGACGGCGGCGGCTGCGGCAATCCGGGCCACCGCGTCCTGGAGCAGGGTGGAACCGGAAAGCAGAAGCACCGCCGTCCTGCTGGGC
>DATIMB010000406.1:0-5164 GCA_035475875.1 Micrococcaceae bacterium | reverse complement strand
GCACGGCGCTTTTCACCCCGGGTAACAATTCCGCGCTGGTTGGGAATCGGCGCCTCCGGCACGGGCGATTCGAAGGCCACCAGCTTGTACTGCTTGTAGTCATCGAGCGGTGCGTGCACCTCGATGAACTCACCGTGCGGCAGCCGCACGATGCGGCCGGTCTCCCGGCCGTGCAGGGCAATCTCCCGGTCCTTGCGCTGCAGCGCCAGAGCAATCCGCTTGGTCACGATGAACGCCAGGATCGGGCCCATGAAGAAAAGCGCACGGAGCCAGTAGATGACGTCGTTGAGCGAGACATGGAAGTGGGTCGCGATCAGGTCCGAGCTGGCCGAGGCCCACAGGACGCAGTAGAACGTGAAGCCGGCCATGCCGATCGCGGTCCGCGTGGGGGCATTCCGCGGACGGTCGAGCACGTGGTGCTCGCGGTCGTCGCGGGTGACCCAACGCTCGATCCAGGGGTAGGTGAACAGCACCAGGAAGATCACGCCGGCCGGAACCAGCGCCGGCAGCAGCACGTTCAGGCTGAGGGTGTTCACGCCCCAGGGCAACGGAATGTTGAACTCCATCGGTAGGCCCAGCAGCCAGCCAGGCATCAGACGCAGCGCGCCGTCCACGAAGCCGATGTACCAGTCCGGTTGGGTGCCCGCCGAAATGGGGGACGGGTCATAGGGACCGTAGTTCCAGATCGGGTTGATCGTGAACGCCGCCGCCATCGCCGCGACCACGCCGAAGACGATGAAGAAGAATCCGCCGGCCTTGGCAGCGTACACGGGGCCCAGCGGGTAGCCGACGACGTTGTGGTCGTTACGTCCTGGCCCGGAGAACTGCGTGTGCTTATGGACCACCACCATGAAAAGGTGGACGGCGATCATCAGCAGGATGATGGCGGGGATCAGCAGGATATGCAGTACATACAGGCGGCCGATAATCGCGGTCCCGGGGAATTCTCCGCCGAACAGGAAGAAGGAGATATAGGAGCCGATCACCGGGATGGAGAGGATGACGCCCTGGATGATGCGCAGACCGTTACCGGAAAGCAGGTCATCCGGCAGCGAGTAGCCGGTGAAGCCGTCCGCCAGCGAGAGGATCAGCAGGACGCCGCCCACCACCCAGTTCAGCTCACGGGGCTTGCGGAAGGCGCCGGTGAAGAAGACGCGGAGCATGTGCACGGCAATGGAGGACGTGAACAGCAGCGCCGACCAGTGGTGCACCTGGCGCATGAAGAGCCCGCCGCGCACCTCGAAGGAGATGTTCAGCGTCGAATTCATCGCCACCGACATGTCCACGCCCTTCAGCGGAACGTAGCTGCCGTGGTACGTCGTCTCGGCCATCGAGGGGTCGAAGAAGAACGTCAGGAAGGTCCCGGAGAGCAGCAGGATGATGAAGGAGTACAAAGCCACTTCACCGAACATGAAGGACCAGTGGTCAGGGAAGACCTTCCGGCCGAACTCACGCAGGATGCCAGAGCCGCCGACGCGCTGGTCGACGAAGTTGGTGATCCGCCCGACCTTGGTGGCGGGGGTATAGGGGATTTCTGTTGCGGCGCTCATTATCAGCCACGCTCCCAGAAGCTAGGTCCAACAGGTTCGTGGAAGTCGCTCTGCGCCACCAGGTAGCCTTCAGAGTCGACGGTGATGGGCAGCTGCGGCAGCGGCCGGTTGGCCGGGCCGAAGATGACCTTACATTCCTGCGTCAGGTCGAAGGTCGACTGATGGCAGGGGCAAAGCAGGTGGTGCGTCTGCTGCTCATAAAGGGCAACGGGGCAGCCAACATGGGTGCAGATCTTGGAGTAGGCAACGATGCCGTTGTAGCCCCAGTTTTCCCGTCCGGGGGAGGGGTGCAGCTCGTCCGGGTTCAGGCGCATCAGCAGGACGACAGCCTTGGACTTCTCCTCAAGCTTGCCTTCCGTGAGCTGGTTCAATCCGTCCGGAATCACGTGGTAGGCGGACCCGATGGTCACGTCGGAAGCCTTGATCGGGGTTCCCGTGGGGTCGCGCACCAACCTGGTGCCCTGCTTCCACATGGTGTGCCGGAGCATGTCCCCGGGGAGCGGGCCGAGGTCACGGAAAATCGCGATGGCAGGCAGCGGAGCAAGGACCAGGGCGCCGAGGAGCGTATTGCGGATCAGCGGGCGGCGCTTGATGCCGGTTTCTTCGATGATGTCCCCAACGATCCTCTCGGCGGCGACGCGGTCCTCCGGGGTGCGGATTGCATGCCGCTCCTCGGAAACCTCATGGTCAGGCATGAGGGCCCGGGCCCAGTGCACGATTCCAACGCCGATGCCCAGCATCGCGAAGGCGATGCCAAGGCCGAGCAGCAGGTTCTGCAGGCGCAGCGTGGCAATGGTGTCATTGAGCCGGACGCCGTAGTACGCGAAGAAGAACAGCAGGGTGCCCAGCACGGAAATCCCGAACAGGATTGCCACCTGGCGCTCTGCCCGCTTGGCAGCCCTGGGCTGCGTATCCGCCAACCTCAAACGGTGCGGTGGGATTCCAGGATCCTGGAACTCCTCCACCTCACCGTGACCAGCCTTAGCTACGGCACCCGAGTGTGACTGCGTGCCGTCACTATGGTCGCCCATAATCCCCTCATCCTTCTCTTATCCCGGCGGTGCCGGGTTCGTTATATATCTTTCGTCAGGCCGCCGGAGGCGGCCGCAAAACTCTGTGCCGTCAGGACGTCCGCGAGGTCAGCCAAATGGTGAAAGCGATGATGACTCCGAGGCCGGCGACCCACATGAACAGGCCTTCCGATACCGGGCCGAGCGAACCAAGATCCGCGCCGCCGGGGGAGCCATTGGCTTCAATGGTCTTCAGGAAGGTGATGATGTCGCGCTTGCCGTCAGGAGTGATGTTGGCATCGTTGAAGACCGGCATGTTCTGCGGGCCGGTGATCATGGCCTCGTAGATGTGTGCGTTGGATGTGCCGGCCAGGGCGGGGGCGAACTTACCGCGTGTTAGGGCACCGCCGGCGGCTGCCGCGTTATGGCACATGGCGCAGTTGACGCGGAAAAGCTCGCCACCGTTGGCCGCGTCGCCCTTGCCATCCAGGTACTGCGCTTCGGGGACTGCGGGTCCGGCGCCCAGGGAGGCAACGTACGCAGCCAGTTGCTTGGTCTGCGTGTCACTGAACTGCGGCGGCTTCTGCATGGCCTGCGGTCCGGACATTTCCATCGGCATGCGGCCGGTGCCCACCTGGAAGTCGACGGCGGCGGCGCCAACGCCGACCAGGGACGGTCCGGTGGGGGAGCCGCTGGCTCCCATACCGTGGCAGGTCGCGCAGTTGGCTGTAAACAGCTTGCTGCCTTCCTTGACGTCATCCGCCGAGTAGCTGGCGGTGGCAGCCTTGGCCTGGTTGATGGTGCTGGTGGCGGCGGCGTAGATCGCACCGGTGAGCATGAGCCCCAGCAGCAGCAACGCGATCGCTGCCAGTGGATGACGTCGCTTCTGCGAGAGTGCCTTCACGTAGTGGTTCCTTTGTCGATCATGCGACCCCACGTGGGGGCGCTAATTCAGTTTCTGCGTCGTAAAGAAAAAGCTGGAATACGGCCTACTTCAGGATGTAGATGACCAAGAACAGGCCGATCCACACCACATCAACGAAGTGCCAGTAATACGAGACAACGATCGCCGACGTTGCCTCAAAGTGTCCGAACTTCTTGGCCGCAAAGCCACGCCCCATGATGAAGAGGAAGGCAATTAGCCCGCCGATCACGTGCAAACCGTGGAAACCTGTGGTGATGTAGAACGCCGACCCGTAGGCGTTGGAGGAGAGCGAGATGTGCTCCGAAACCAGCGTGGCGTATTCCGCCGCCTGCCCGGCCACGAAGATGGCGCCCAGCACAAAGGTCACCATGAACCACTCGGTCATGCCCCAGCGGGCAAAACCGAACCGCCCGCCCGAGCGCCGCGGCTGCAGCCGCTCGGCAGCGAAGACACCCATCTGGCAGGTGAACGAGCTGGACACGAGGACGATCGTGTTAACCAGGGCGTAGGGGACGTTGTGCTTGGCCGTTTCCTCGGCCCACAGTCCCGCCGAGGTGGCGCGCAGGGTGAAGTACATGGCAAAGAGACCGGCGAAGAACATCAGTTCACTCGAAAGCCACACGACGGTTCCGACGGAGACCATGTTGGGGCGATTGAGCGTGGGGTGCGCCGGGGTACTGGGGGCATGAGTCGCTGTTGTCACATAGTCATTATGTCCATAAAACTGGCCCGTGCCCAATGCAAAATGCGTTTTGCCGCGACTTTTTCTACAAAGGCGCGAAATTGCTGGGATCCGTGTGGCCCTCCCGGCGCGCCGCACCACGGCGCCACCGTTCACATTGGGTGCACCCGGTCCCCGATCGATAGCATCATAGGGTGACTTCCTCAGCTGCCGCAGCGGATCAGAGCCCGACCTGGCCGATCCTGCTCACCTCATTGCTTGCCGGAACGGATCTGAGCGCCGCCGACACTCGCTGGGCCATGAACACGATCATGGAAGGTGCCGCGACGCCGTCGCAGATTGCTGCCTTCCTGGTGGCGCTGCGGGCCAAGGGCGAGACTGTCCAGGAGATTGCTGGGCTGGTGGAGGCGATGCTGGAGAACGCCAACCCGCTCACCGTGAGGGGCCAGACGCTGGACATTGTGGGCACCGGCGGCGACCGCCTGAACACGGTCAACATCTCCACCATGGCGGCCCTGGTGGCGGCAGGTGCCGGCGCCAAGGTCGTCAAACACGGCAACCGGGCCGCGTCGTCGTCGGCCGGCTCCGCTGACGTGCTGGAGGCCCTGGGGGTACGACTGGACCTGCCCATCCCGCGGGTTGAGGCTGCGGCGGAGTCCGTTGGCATCACGTTCTGCTTTGCGCAGGTCTTCCACCCCTCCTTCCGGCATACAGCGGTTCCGCGCCGCGAGATGGGTGTCCCCACCGCCTTCAACTTCCTGGGTCCGCTGACCAATCCTGCCAGGGTCACCGCCTCCGCGGTTGGCGTTGCCGACGCCCGGATGGCGCCCCTGGTCGCCGGAGTTTTTGCGGCCCGGGGCAGCCGTGCCTTGGTCTTCCGGGGCAGCGACGGACTGGATGAACTGACGACGACGGGCCCCTCCGCGATCTGGGAGGTGCGCGGCGGCGAGGTGGTCCGCAGCGAGCTGGATCCCTTGGAGATCGGCATTCCCCGGGC
>DATIMB010000405.1:0-5867 GCA_035475875.1 Micrococcaceae bacterium | reverse complement strand
CGCCGGGGAGGAACCGAGCGCCGGGAGGATAGGACAGAGTTCCAAACCCGCTTGCACTGCTTGTACTGTCTGCAGTGCATGCATCGTCAGCTGCAAGCGTGTCATTTTCCAGAAGATGGCCTGGCCCCAAGGTTCTGCCATAAAAAGCGGCAAAAGCCACAAAAAGGACCGCCTGCATGCCCGAGGGCAATGCAGGCGGCCAGGGAATGCCGGTAGCGAGACCAGGCAGTCGACCACGAAACGCCGGCGGCCGGTTGCCAGCCAGATTAAGCGGCCAGCTTGGCCTTCACATCGTTCAGCGAGGGGTTGGTGGCGGCCGAGCCGTCAGGAAAGATCACGGTGGGAACGGTCTGGTTGCCGCCGTTGAGCTTCTCCACCAGTTCCGCGGTACCCGGGACATCCTCGATGTTGATTTCCCGGTACCCGATCCCCTGTGCGTCGAGTTGGGTCTTCAGTCGTCGGCAGTAGCCGCACCATGAGGTCGAGAACATGGTGACCGTGCCGGCCTCGGGGGTGTACTCCACTTATTACTCCTTCGTTGCTGATTGCATGCCTTCTGCTGAACACATCCTTTTGTATAACGCAGAAGGCCGATGCCCCTATTCCACGCCAAATACTCACATTCCGCGCCACAGACTCCACGCGCTGGCGCTAGCTGGCCGCCTCTGCGGGCTCGATCAGCTCCGGACCGTTGTTCCGGACGCTGTTCACCCGCGTTCCCACGACGCGCGGGACCAGCCGGGGTTCGGGCATCGAGTCAAGAAGCATCTGCACATCGGCCGTGCTGGTGGTGCCGATATCCAGCCAGTCCGCATAAAGTCCCGGCGGCACGATCAGCGGTGTCCGGTCGTGGATGTGGCCCAGGGCATCGGTGGCGCGCGTGGTGATGACGGTGCACGTCCGCAGCCATTTGCCTGGTTGGCCGTCCGGCACTGTCGGGTCCGGCCAGTACTCATAGAGCCCGGCGAAGGCCAGGATCTCGTTGTCCTCGCCGTGCAGGTAGGTAGGGATTTTTCCCTCCGGGGTCTGCTGCCACTCGAAATAACCGTCGGCAGCCACCAGCGCCCGCCGTTTGGACGCCGCCTGCCGGAAGGATGGCTTCTGCGTGATGGTCTCCATCCGGGCGTTGATGAGCCGCGCGCCGGACTTGGCGTCCTTGGACCAGGACGGAACCAGGCCCCAGCGGGCCGTCGCCAGCTCCCTGGTAGGTGGGCCGCCGTCGTCGGAAGCCTTCCGCTCCATCACCAGCGGCACCTCATCGGTCGGAGCCACGTTGTAGGACGGCTCCAGATCGCGGTCGATCGCTTCGGCCACATCGAAGGCCGCCACCAGGTCACCCGTGCTTCGCGCCATGACGTATCTGCCACACATGACTCCATTATGGTGCAGGGCAAGCCTTCACACCGCGGCGGAGTTGGGTTCCTTGGGATGTGCTGTGATACACACGAGTATTGCTCTCCAGCCGTTCTGCCGAAGGGAAATCCGCTGTGGTCCACAAAGTTCAAGGCGCCATCGTCCGCTCCAAGGGTGCTCCTGTCACCCTGGAAACTGTTCTTGTCCCGGATCCGGGTCCAGGCGAGGCGTTGGTGGATATTCTGACCTGCGGTGTCTGCCACACCGACCTGCACTACAAGCTGGGCGGAATCAGCGACGATTATCCATTCCTGCTGGGCCATGAGGCCACCGGCGTGGTCAGCGCCGTGGGCCCGGACGTCACCGACGTCGCCCCCGGGGACCGTGTGGTGCTGAACTGGCGTGCAGTCTGCGGGCAGTGCCGTGCCTGCAAGCGGGGCGAACCGCAGTACTGCTTCAACACACATAATGCGACGCAGAAGATGACGCTTGAGGACGGCACCGAACTGTCCCCGGCGCTGGGCATCGGCGCCTTCATCGAGAAGACGCTGGTGGCCGCCGGCCAGTGCACCAAGGTGGATCCGGAAGCCGACGCCGCCGCCGTCGGGCTGCTGGGCTGCGGCGTTATGGCCGGGCTTGGTGCGGCCATCAACACCGGCGGTGTTAGCCGCGGCGATTCCGTGGCCGTAATCGGCTGCGGCGGCGTGGGCACCGCTGCGATCGCCGGTGCCGCGCTGGCGGGGGCGACGACGGTGATCGCCGTCGACATCGACGCCAAGAAACTGGACCGCGCCCGCACCCTCGGCGCCACGCACATCGTCGATTCCTCCGCCGCCGACCCCGTCGAGGCGATCCGGGAGCTGACCGGTGGCTTCGGCGCAGATGTGGTGATTGACGCCGTCGGCCGTCCGGAAACGTACAAGCAGGCGTTCTACGCCCGCGACCTGGCCGGAACCGTGGTCCTGGTGGGTGTTCCGACCCCGGAGATGAAACTGGAACTGCCCCTGCTGGATGTCTTTGGCCGCGGCGGATCGCTCAAGTCGTCCTGGTATGGCGACTGCCTGCCGTCCCGGGACTTCCCTATGCTGGTCAGCCTGTACCAGCAGGGCCGGTTGGACCTGGATGCCTTCGTCTCCGAGCGGATCGGGATCGACCAGATCGAGGAAGCCTTCGAGAAGATGCACAAGGGAGCCGTCCTGCGCTCGGTGGTGGAACTCTGATGGCACTGCGGATCGAGCAGCTGGTCACCTCCGGGACCTTCTCGCTCGACGGCGGGACCTGGGATGTGGAGAATAACGTCTGGATCGTCGGCGACGACGAGGAATGCGTCGTCATCGACGCTCCGCATGACGCGCAGGCGATCATCGACCAGCTCAACGGCCGGCGGGTCAAGGCGCTGCTGCTCACGCATGCCCACAATGACCACATCGGGGCGGCCGAACGGGTGGCCGAGGCCGCGCGGGCGCCAATCTATCTGCACCCGGCGGACCGGATGCTCTGGGATGCGGTATATCCGGACTTCGGTCCCGGCCACGATCTAGCCGACGGCGACACCTTCGAGGTGGCTGGCGGCACGCTGACGGTCGTGCATACGCCCGGGCACTCCCCGGGATCGGTGTGCTTCCATCTGCCCTCGGAGCAGACCGTCTTCACCGGCGACACGCTGTTCCGCGGCGGTCCGGGGGCCACCGGCCGTTCCTACAGCGATTTCCCCACCATCATCTCCTCGATCCGGGACCGGCTGCTGACGCTGCCGGCGGAAACTGTGGTCCGCACCGGGCATGGGGATTCGACGACAATCGGAGAAGAGGCGCCGGCGCTTCCAGAGTGGATCAGCCGGGGGCACTAAGGGGTTCGACGACGGCGGCTAGCCTGCCGGAGTGGGCGAAAGGTCCACCGGGACCAGGGTGGCCCGTGCCGCGTAGGCCCGGAGGACGGCCGCTTCGACGGCGGCGACATCCAGTCCGGGAACCAGATCCGCCGCACCACCCGCCGTCGTCGGGTCCCAGTCCAGGCCAAGTGCCGCATAACAGTCCGTGAGCACCGCCCGCAGCGGTGCCGAATCCTCCACCACGATCACTGAGCTGAAGAGCCAGGCTCCGGAGACCACCCGCTGGGCCGTCCCGATCAGTTTGATCTGACGGACACCAGGGACCCTGCTTTGGACAGCACCGACAGGGACGCCGGTTTGCACAGCACCGCCGTCCGCGACAGCGCCGCCCGCGGCACCGCCGCCGGGGAAATTGCCATGCACGGTGAATTCCCCCGGACAATACTCCCCCGGGATCTCACCCACGCCGGCATCCACGCCGGCCTCCCGGAGCGCACCTGCCAGCAACTCGCCGAAGTACCCGAAGCGTGCCTTCGCCCGGACCATCGCATCCTGCTGCGGTTCGATGTGGTCCACCACCAGGCAGCCCCGATGGTAGGCCGCGGCCCGTCCCCCGGCCTTGCGGACCAGCGGCTCGAAGCCGTGCCTGGCGGCGGCGTCCCTAGCGGCAGCGAACCCAGGCAGGTTGGCATCGCGCTGGCCGAAGGCGAGGGTGGGCTGTGGCCGGTAGAGCCGGATGACCGGGCCCTGCTCGCCGGCACGGGCGCGGGCCAGCATTGCCAGGGCAAAATCCAGGTCCTCGCCGGCGCCCAGGGAAGCGTTCTGCCGGTACACCGCCAGCGTGTTGCCGTCTGCCGCGTCCATCATCGCCACCTCAATCCGATTCAGGACGCGGGAAGTTCGCGCACGGTCAGGATCTGCGCCGCACGGCCGAAAGGCCCTTGCACGTCGTTGAGGACGGTGGAGGTCAGGCCGATGCCATCGGTGCCGAAGGTGACACTGGTGTCCAGGCCAAGCCATTCTCCGACCGGTTCCCGGTGCAGATGGATGGAGAGATCCACGTTGGGAAACATGTAGCTGCCCGCTCCCGGCGGGACGCGGAAGGCAATCCCGTTCGCTGTGTCCACCAGGCCCATGAGCCGTACCATGTCCGTCGTCGGCTCCCCCGCGACCATGTCGTAGGGGCTGCGGATCCACACCTGCCCGCGGCCGGGCCGGTGCCCCTCCACCACGCGCATCTGCAGCGATTCGATGTACCCGCCGGGCCAGTGGTTCATGCCATCCCACAGCGCGGTGTCCTCGACGGACGGCATCGCCTTCTCCTCGAGGCCTGCGACCGCCAGACTGTCCCCGCGCTGCAGCCGCCACGCGGTGGCGCGCACGGCCACGCGTTCCTCGGCGATCATTTCCGCCTGGAGCAGCTCGATCGTCCTGCCGGGCCGCAGGATCTTGGTCTCTATCCTGAACTGCCCGGCCGGAATGAGCCCCAGAATGTCGAAGTTCAGCCGCGCCATGCGCAGGTCCGGCCGCGGCTGGTGCAGTTCCAGTTCGCGGGTCAGGATTCCGGCGACGGGGGCCATGTGCTGTTCGTGCGCGTTCCAGGCGCCCTGGGTATGGATGGTGGATTCGTAGATTCCATCCCCCAGCCGCCGGTAGAACCACGCCGGCGGCGTGCCGGTGAAGACTGCGTCCGTTCCGTTTCCGACGGCGGTCCCGGCCATGGCGGACGATGCTCCGTTCATAGTGTCACTGTGCATGCCATCGACTTTACCGCCCGACTTTGCAGCCCGACGACGGCGCTCCCGGCTTCCCGGATCACGTCGGCTGATGATGCGACCGGCGGCCGCCAGGCACTACGCTGTGGGAATCCGGCCGCCGTCGTCGCGGTTTGGAACCAACGACAGGAGAAGGCGAAGATGACGGAGGAAGCCCGCCGCCGGCAACTGGGGAGCAACGACGCCCCGGTCGAGGAGGACATCGCCGAGTCGTTCGACCGGATTGTGACCGAGGGCGCGCAGCGGCTCAACCGCACCTGGTGGTCCATCTTTACCACGGGTATCTTCGGCGGCCTGGAAATCGGGACGGGCATCATGGCCTACCTGGCGGTCCTGCACCAGACCGGGAACCACCTGGCGGCAGGATTTGCCTTCGGTATCGGTTTCATCGCCCTCCTGCTGGCCAAGAGTGAGCTCTTCACAGAGGGCTTCCTGGTTCCCATCACCGCGGTTGCGGCCAGGGAGGCAAGCTTTGGCAAGCTGATGAAGCTGTGGGCCGGGACGCTGGTGGCCAATCTGGTGGGTGGCTGGATCTTTATGTGGCTGCTGATGCACGCCTTTCCCGAATGGGCTACGACGGTGGCCGAGTCCGCCCAACACTTTGTGGCCACACCCATGTCGCTGCAGAACATCTGCCTGGCCCTGCTCGGCGGCAGCACCATCACGCTGATGACCAGGATGCAGCACGGCACCGAATCCATGGTGGCGCGGATCATCGCAGCGGTGGCCGGCGGTTTCCTGCTCTCCGGGCTGCCGCTGTTCCACTCCATCCTGGACTCACTGCTGATCTTCGGAGCGCTGCACTCCGGGACCTCCGTGACGTACCTGCAGTGGCTGGGATGGTTCGGCTACACCCTGCTCTTCAACGTCATCGGCGGCCTTGTGCTGGTCACCGGGCTGCGTCTTGT
>DATIMB010000404.1:0-2277 GCA_035475875.1 Micrococcaceae bacterium | reverse complement strand
GTCATGCCGCGGCGGGCAAAAACGTCTTCCAGGACCTGGGCCGCGTCGGTGTCCTCACCGGGGAGCACCTGGTCGCGGCTGGAAACCAGCGTGACCTTGGAGCCCAGCCCGTTGTACGCGGAGGCGAATTCCGCCCCGGTGACCCCGGAGCCGATCACGATCAGCTCCTCCGGCAGCTCCTGCAGCGCATAGATCTGCGCCCAGTTCAGGATCCGCTCACCGTCCGGTTTCGCCGTCGCCAGCTCACGCGGATGCGCGCCGACGGACAGCAGGATGGCATCCGCGGTGATGGTCTGGGTCAGCGCGTCCGCATCCGGATGCCGGGGAGCCTGTGCATGGACGGCCTCGGCCGCCTTGTCCGCCGCCGTTTCCGGCGCCGAGCTGTGCGTGACCTCGATGGTGTGGTTATCCAGCAGCCGCCCCGTGCCCAGGATGATCTTCACGCCCAGGCGCTCCAGCCCGGCACGGATGTCGTCGGACTGCTCCCGGGCCAGCCCCAGCAGCCGCTCGTTGACCAGCTTCAGGTCCGCCCGCATCACCGGCGTGCAGTCGCCGCCGTCGACGTCGAACTTAACGCCCAGGTCCCCGGCGTCCAGCATGCGCGTCATGGTATCCGCCGTGGCAATCAGCGTCTTCGAAGGGACGACGTCGGTCAGCACCGCGGAACCGCCCAGGCCGGTCCGTTCGACGATGGTGACGTTTGCCCCCAGCGAGGCCGCGACCATGGCCGCCTCGTAACCACCGGGTCCGCCGCCGAGGATGGCGATGCTGGGAACTGC
This sequence comes from Micrococcaceae bacterium, assembly GCA_035475875.1. Taxonomy (GTDB): domain Bacteria; phylum Actinomycetota; class Actinomycetes; order Actinomycetales; family Micrococcaceae; genus Arthrobacter_M. The sequence goes on along the minus strand of DATIMB010000404.1, from coordinate 1,498 downwards.
TAACGAGCTTGAAAGATCATGTTGGCTGGTCACAGTTCTTCATTCTCGCTTATCCGGGTCACCGCCACCAACCCGGTAGGTTGTTCTGGTGACCACATTTCACGGTGCCCGATCAGACAGTGCCGGCTCAGACAGTGCCGGCTCAGACAGTGCCGGCGGGGACCCGTTCAAGCTGGCTCGCCGGGCGGCCGCCCACATTGCCCGGCAGACCGGCGTCGAACACCACGACGTAGCCCTGGTGCTGGGCTCCGGCTGGGGGCAAGCGGCCGACCTGCTGGGCGAAACCACCGCCACCCTCACCGCATCCGATATCCCCGGCTTCAGCGCCCCGGCCGTGCAGGGACACGTCGGCACCATCCGCTCCGTCCTCACGCCCGCAGGCAAGCGCGTACTGGTGCTGGGTGCGCGGACCCATTTCTACGAGGGACGCGGCGTGCGTGCCGTAGTCCACGGTGTCCGCACCGCAGCAGCCGCGGGAGCCAGCACCCTGGTGCTGACCAACGGTTGCGGCGGTCTGAACCCGGCCTGGACCCCCGGCACACCCGTACTGATCCGCGACCACATCAACCTCACAGCCACCTCCCCGCTGGAAGGGCCCACCTTCGTGGACCTGACGGACCTCTATTCCATCCGGCTGCGCAATCTGGCCCGGGAGGTGGACCCCGGTCTGGATGAAGGCATCTACGCCCAGTTCACCGGGCCGCACTACGAGACCCCTGCCGAGGTGCAGTACGCCAAGCGGATCGGGGCGGACCTGGTGGGGATGTCCACTGCGCTCGAAGCCATCGCCGCCCGGCATGCCGGGATGGAGGTTTTCGGCATTTCCCTGGTGACCAACCTGGCCGCCGGCATCAGCCCGGTCCCGCTGAGCCATCAGGAGGTCCTCGAAGCCGGCCAGGCTGCCGGTCCGCGGATTTCCCGGCTGCTGGCGGACATCGTCGCCAAACTGTAGGCAGCCAGCGGCGCCGGCCCGCTGACGATAGGTTTGTTCCATGACGCTCCCCGACGCCGGTATCCAACAGCTTCTCGATGCGGCACGCCAGTGGGCGGACCAGGACCCAGACCCCGCCACCGCCGCCAGGTTGCGTGGTCTTATCGCCGCCTCCGAGGGACAGGGACAGGGACCGGACGCCGGACAGGCGCGGCAGGAACTCGAGGACAGCTTTGCCGGAACGCTTCAGTTCGGCACTGCCGGCCTGCGCGCAGCCCTGGGACCCGGCCCCAACCGGATGAACCGGGTGGTTGTCCGCCGCGCAGCCGCCGGATTGGCCGCGTTCCTGCTGGACACAGCCGCGGACCGATATATTCCCCGGGCCGTCGTCGGCTTTGACGCCCGGCACAACTCGGACATCTTCGCCCAAGAGACCGCCGCCATCTTCACCGCCGCCGGAATCGAAACCTTCCTGCTGCCCTCGGCGCTGCCCACCCCGCTGCTGGCCTACGCCGTCCGCCGGCTCGGCTGCGAGGGCGGGGTGATGGTCACGGCCAGCCACAATCC
>DATIMB010000403.1:0-2580 GCA_035475875.1 Micrococcaceae bacterium | reverse complement strand
ACCACGTTGTAGAGCCGGCCGGAGAAGTTGATCCGCATGCCGTGCGTGAGGTGTCCACCATGCGCCAGGTTCAGACCCATGATGGTGTCCCCCGGCTTGATCAGCGCGTGCATGACCGCGGCGTTGGCCTGTGCCCCGGAGTGCGGCTGGACGTTGGCGTATCCGGCCCCGAAGAGCGCCTTGACCCGGTCGATGGCCAGCTGCTCGATGACGTCCACGTGCTCGCAGCCGCCGTAGTAGCGCTTGCCGGGGTAGCCCTCCGCGTACTTGTTGGTCAGCACGGAGCCCTGCGCCGCCATCACGGCCGCCGCGGTGTGGTTTTCCGAGGCGATCATTTCCAGGCCGGAGCGCTGGCGGACCAGCTCGGCGTCGATCTGCGCGGCGACCTCCGGATCCAGCTCGGCCAGAGGTGCGTCCAGGCTGGGCGAAACAACCTGCTCAAACGTGGTGCCCACGGCACCTGCCGCGCTCACAGCTCGCCGCCATTGGCAGCGGCGTACTCTTCCGCGGAGAGCAGCTCGCCCGCGGATTCCACCTCCACCTTGAAGAGCCAGCCGGCGCCGTACGGATCGTTGTTGATCACGGCGGGATCGGCGACGACGGCGTCGTTGACCTCGGTGACCGTCCCGGTGACCGGGGAGTACAGATCCGAAACGGACTTGGTGGACTCGATCTCGCCGCAGGTCTGTCCCGCGGTGACGGTGGATCCGGCCTCGGGCAGGTCGACGTAGACAATGTCGCCCAGGGCCTCGGTGGCCACAGCGGAGACGCCGATGGTGGACGGGCCGGAGCCGTCGGTGGCAATCCATTCGTGTTCCGCCGAGTACTTCAACTCGGCAACTACCTTGCTCATGTGATCCCTTTCGTGGGAAATATGGGGTGAATGGGCCCACAGCGGCGAGGGGGCCCGCTGCGAGCTTGCGAGCGGCGGGAGCCGCTGGATGGGCCCACAGCGGCGAGGGGCCCGCTGCGAGCTTGCGAGCGGCGGGAGCCGCTGGGGATTACTTTTGGCGCTTGTAGAACGGCAGCGCGACGACTTCGAAGGGCTCGGCCTTGCCGCGCAGGTCGATCTCCAGGGCCGTGCCGGGTTCGGTGTGCTCGACGTCGACATAGGCCATCGCCACCGGGTAGCCGAGGGTGGGGCTGGGCTGGCCGGAGGTGACTTCGCCGACGACGGCGCCCTCCTTGAGCACGGGGTAGTGGCTGCGTCCGGCGCGCCGGCCCAGGCCCTTGAGCCCGACCAGTTTGCGGCCGGTGGAAACGCCCGCTCCGGCTTCCTTCTTGGCGGCCAGCGCGGCCTTGCCGACGAAGTCCGCTTCCTTGGACAGCGCAACGACCGGTCCCAGTCCGGCCGCGAACGGATCGCCTTCCAGCGAGAGTTCGTTGCCGTACAGCGGCATGCCCGCCTCCAGGCGCAGCGAATCGCGCGAGGCCAGCCCGGCCGGGGTCAGCTCACCCTCCAGCGCCACAGCCAGGATGGCCTGCCACAGCGCCGCGGCGTCGTCGTTGGCCACGAAGATTTCGAAGCCGTCCTCCCCGGTGTAGCCGGTCCGGGCCAGCAGCAGGTCGGTGGTGCCGGTGCCGAAGGCGAAGGACACCTCCACCGCGGCGTAGTACTTCAGGCCGGTGACCCGTTCGTGCTGCCCGGCCGGGACCAGCCGCAGCAGCAGTTCCTGCGCTTTGGGTCCCTGCACGGCGATCAGCGAGGTCTCCGCGGAGGCGTCGCGGACGACGGCGTCGAAGCCGGCGGCGCGCTCTGCCAGGGCGGCGGCAACCGTGGGGGCGTTGCCGGCGTTGGGGACCACCAGGAAGCGCTCCGGGCCGCGGCGGTAGACGATCAGGTCGTCGATGATGCCGCCGTCCTCGCGGCAGATCAGCGAGTACTTGGCCTTGCCCTCGGCCATCGCGGACAGCTTGCCCACCAGGGCGTGGTCCAGGAAGGCAGCGGCCTCCGGGCCGCTGACCCATACTTCGCCCATATGGGAGAGGTCAAAAAGTCCTGCGGAGTGCCGCACGGCATGGTGTTCGGCCAGCTCGGAGCTGTATTTCAGCGGCATCTGCCAGCCGCCGAAGTCGGTGAAGGAGGCGCCCAGCTTCTTGTGCTCGTCATAGAGGGCTGTGTACTTCTCGGTCATGGATGGGATTCCTTAGTCTCGCGGCGGCAGTCCTGCAACAGCAGTCCTGCAGCGCCGGTGGCGCGGCTTTGTGGCGTAGCTTGCGGCGTCAGCCGGCGAAGTCTTCGATGGGAGGGCAGGAGCAGACCAGGTTGCGGTCCCCGGCGGCGCCGTCAATGCGGCCCACCGGCGGGAAGTACTTATCCTGGCGCAGCGACGCGACGGGGAAGACCGCCTGCTCCCGGGGATAGGCGCGGTCCCACTCGGTGGCCACGGCCACGGCCGCGGTGTGCGGGGCGTTGCGCAGCGGGCTCTTCTCCACCGGGAAGTCGCCGTCTGCGACCTGGTCGATTTCGCGGCGGATGCAGATCATCGCCTCGATGAACCGGTCGATTTCGGCCAGGTCCTCCGATTCGGTGGGTTCCACCATCAGCGTGCCGGCGACAGGGAAGGCCAGCGTCGGGGC
>DATIMB010000402.1:0-3728 GCA_035475875.1 Micrococcaceae bacterium | reverse complement strand
CGGGATCCACGAGCAGGGAATGGACCGTACAGCCGTGCTGGATGTCCTGGTGGAGGTGGGCGGCCTGGGCGGCAGGACAGGCGCCCGCGGCTTTGCGGCGGCCATGGAAGTAGCACACGCGGTGGCGGCTTCAAGGCATCTGCGGCTGGTGGGTGTGAGCGGCTATGAAGGATCGCTGGCGCACACAGCGGAGCCGCAGGCCCTGGCAAGTGTGCGCAATTTCCTGATGGAGATGAAGACGGTGCACCAGGAACTGTTGGCCGGCAACCTTTACCCGCCCGGAGTGCCCGTCATGCTCACCGCGGGCGGGAGCGCCTACTTCGACACGGTGGCGGACGTGCTGGGCAAGTGCATCACCACCGGAACGCCGGAAACCGGCGGACGCAGGGTTGACCTGGTCCTGCGCAGCGGCGCCTACATCATCCACGACGACGGTTTCTACCGGCAGATATCCCCTTTCTCCCGGCACGGTGACCAGCCCTTCCGTCCCGGCATGCACGGCTGGGCGCGGGTCGTCTCGCAACCCGAACCCGGCCTGGCCATCCTTGACGCGGGCAAGCGCGACGTTCCGGTAGACGAGGGATTGCCGATTCCGCGGGCTATCGGCCCCGGCCTGGGCGGGCCGATGCGCCCGCTGCAGGAGGCCAGCATTACAGCGGTCAATGACCAGCACTGTTTTATGCGCTTCGACCCCGCTGCCATCAGCGTCCAGCCCGGCGACGTCGTCCGGCTGGGGCTGTCCCATCCCTGCACCGCGTTCGACAAGTGGACGCTGATCCCTGTCCTCGCTGACACCGAAGGGGACCCATCCGTCGTCGACCTTGTCCACACCTTCTTCTAGGGCCGCCGGATGCCACTTCCATCGTCCGCTCCACCGGCATCACAGGCCACCCTGATCCGTAACGCCACTGTCGTGGACGGAACCGGCGCACTGCGCCGGCCGGCCGACGTCGTCGTCCACGATGGCAGGATCGCTCAGCTCACGGAAGCCGGCGCGCTGGACGAAGCCGGCAGTGGGGCCGGGCAGGTCATCGATGCCAGCTCATTGGTGCTGTGCCCCGGCTTCATCGACATGCATGCGCATTCCGACCTTCAGCTGCTGGCCAACCCGGCGCATTATGCCAAGCTCAGCCAGGGCGTTACCACCGAGCTGCTGGGCCAGGACGGGCTCTCCTATGCACCGGTCACTGACGAGGTGCTGGCGGGAATGCGGACGCAGATTGCGGGCTGGAACGACGATCCGCCGGACTTCGACTTCTCCTGGCGGACGGTGGGCGAATATCTGGACCGGCTGGACCGGGGCATCGCCACCAACGCCGCCTATCTGGTGCCGCAGGGCACGGTGCGCGCGATGGTGATGGGTTTCGGCCAGGGCGAGGCGAACGCCGCCCAGCTGGCCCAAATGCAGGAGCTGGTGCGCCAGGGCATGGCGGAGGGCGCGGTGGGGATGTCCTCCGGCCTGACCTATACGCCGGGGATGTACGCGAGCACCGCGGAGCTGGTGGCGCTGTGCCGCATTGTGGCGGAGGCCGGCGGCTTCTACGCCCCGCACCAGCGCTCGTACGGAAAAGGCTCGCTGGAGGCGTACCGCGAGATGATCGAGGTCGCCCGCGCCTCCGGCTGCCCACTGCACCTGACCCACGCGACGATGAACTTTGCGCCGAACAAGGGCCGTGCCGCTGAGCTGCTGGCCCTGATCGACCAGGCGCTGGACGCCGGCGTCGACGTCACCTTGGACACCTACCCCTACCTTCCGGGCGCGACGACGCTCTCCGCCATCCTGCCCAGCTGGGCCTCCTCGGGCGGAACCGAGGCGGCGCTGGCGCGGCTGGAGGACCCGGACGCGCTGGCGGCGATCCGCCAGGACGTGGAGGTCAACGGCTCCGACGGCTGCCACGGGGTGGTCGCCGACTGGGACACCATCGAAATCAGCGGTGTCCGGAACCAGGCGCTGGCCGCGTGCGTCGGGACAACCGTCGCGGATCTGGCCCGGGAAGGCGGACTGGAACCCTTTGGCGTCTTCGTGGACCTCCTGCGCCGGGACCGGATGGCCACCGGAATCCTGCAGCACGTGGGCGACGAGGAGAATGTCCGCACCATCATGGCGCACCGGCGCCATACAGGGGGCAGCGACGGCATCCTGGTGGGCGCCAAACCGCATCCACGGGCGTGGGGAACCTTCCCCCGCTACCTGGGCCACTACAGCCGGGAGCTGGGACTGCTCAGCCTCGAGGATGCCATCCACCACCTCACCGGGCGTCCCGCCGCCCGGCTTCTGCTGGAGCGGCGCGGGCTGATCAGGCCCGGTTTCGCCGCCGACCTGGTGCTCTTTGATCCGGAAGCCATCCGGGACACCGCCACCTTCGAGAACCCCCGGCAACCCGCTGCCGGCATCCACTATGTATTCGTCAACGGCATCGCCGCGATCGAAGCCGGAGTGCCCACCGGGGCACTGGCCGGCCGGGCATTGCGGCACGCCCCGGAAGGAAAGACCAAAGCCCATGACTAATCCGGAATCCCGCTCCGACGCCGAATTCATCGCCCGGTTGCGCGCCGACCGCTCGCTGGTGGTGGTCCGCGCCCCCTCCATTCCGGACGCCGCTGCGTTGTGCCAGTCGCTGGTCGACGGTGGTATCCGCAGCATCGAACTGACCTTCACCACCCCCGACGTACTGGGCCACATCGGGAAGGCGATAGCCTCCGCCGCCGACCATGGCGCCGTCGTCGGCATCGGTACTGTGCTCACCGCCGACCAGGCGCGCGCGGCACTCGACGCCGGGGCACAGTTCCTGGTCACCCCGGGGCTACGGGCGGAGGTGGCCAAGGTTGCTACTGATGCCGGGATCCCCCTTTGCCTGGGCGCGATGACCCCCACCGAAGTGGCGCAGGCCCTGGACCTGGGCTCCTCCGTGGTGAAGATCTTCCCCGCGCGCCAGGTGGGACCGGCGTACCTGAAGGACCTCCAGGGACCATACCCGGGGATCAACCTGCTGCCCTCCGGAGGCGTCGACGCTATCAACGCGCCGGATTACCTCAATGCCGGAGCGCTGGCGGTGTGCTGCGGGACCAGCGTCGTTCCGCCCGCCGCCATAGCGGCGGGGAACTGGGCGGACATCACCGCCCGGGCAACTGCCTTCACCAGTGTCCTGGGCCTGAAAACAAGCCACGAAAAATAAGCCCTACCCGTAGAACAGGAGAAGAGCGATGAGTATGTTAGGGCAGCTCCAGCCGGCCGCAGCCTACATGGCCGCCGGCGACGACACCCTTAAAAAGATCCACGAGCCCTGGGGCGGACACGACACCCAGGTGCTGGTCATCGCGGCCATCGGCATCGCCATTGTGGTGCTGCTGATCGTGTGGCTCAAGATGCACCCGTTCCTGGCCCTGACCATCGGTTCCCTCTTTGTAGGGATCGGCTCGGGCATTGCCCTGGGCGGCGTTGCGCTGTCCTTTGAGACCGGCGTCGGGGCGGTGCTGGGCAACGTTGGTGTCCTGATTGTGCTGGGCGCCATGCTGGGCAAACTCCTGGCAGACTCCGGCGGCGCCGACGAGATTGTGGACACCCTGCTCAAGGGCAGTCCCCGCGTGCTGCCGTGGAAGATGGCGCTCATTGCCTTTATTATCGGCATCCCGATGTTCTTCGAAATCGGCCTGGTGCTGCTGATTCCGGTGATCATGCTGGCGATCCGGCGCTCCCGCCGGCCGGCCATGCTGCTGGGCATACCGGC
>DATIMB010000401.1:0-1701 GCA_035475875.1 Micrococcaceae bacterium | reverse complement strand
CTTGTCCGGGAAGACCTCGTCCTGCTTGGGCAGGAATGCTCCGCCGGAATCCACCAGGTAGATGCACGGCAACCGGTTCTCCAGCGCTATCTCCTGGGCCCGCAGGTGCTTTTTGACCGTCAAAGGGTAGTACGTTCCCCCTTTGACCGTGGCGTCATTGGAAATCACCAGCACCTGCCGGCCGTGCACCAGTCCGATCCCGGTGATCACCCCCGCGCCCGGGCACTCGTTCCCGTAGAGCCCATTGGCGGCCAGCGGGGCGATCTCCAGGAAGGGACTGCCGTCGTCGAGCAGCTGGTCTATCCGCTCCCGCGGCAGCAGTTTCCCGCGGGCCAGATGCCGTTGCCGGGAGCGCTCCGGTCCGCCCAGCGCGGCCGCTGCCAGCCGGGACCTGAGATCCTCCGCCAGCTCGCGCTGAGCAGCCTCGTTTTCGGCAAAGGCGGGACTGGCCGTATCCACCGTGCTTTGAACCGTCTCCATCGACAACTTTCCGCAGTTTGGTTAGCGTTTGAATTAGCTTGGTTTAGTTAGTGTTGACTAACTGGGATTTAGGTTAGTCTGGATTAACTGTGGTGTCCAACACCGGCTGCACTGTCCGACGTGGTGCGTCCGCAGCGCAGCGAGCAACAGTTCCCGCACCCCAGTGTCCTAACGGAGTTCCCAACCACGGTGTGCCAACATGGTCTCCCAACGCAGAGGGTGGAATGAGCCAGGAAAATGTAGTCGGAAACCGGCGCGCAGGTGCCGCCGACGCAACCGGCACCGCACCGCCGTCGCCGGGGCCGCCGCCGACCGTGCCGCCGTCCCTTGCACCGGAGCCGGAACCGACGCTGCGCAGCCGGGCCAAGGCCAACCGGCGCCAGGCCATCCTCCGCGCCGCCGCCTCACTGTTCGCCCAGCGCGGCTACAACCGGGTCTCCATCGAAGACCTGGGCTCGGCGGCCGGCGTCAGCGGTCCGGCGGTCTACCGGCACTTCAGCGGCAAACAGGCGGTCCTGGCCGCGCTCCTGGTGGGGGTCAGCGAGGACCTGCTGGAGGGCGGGCGCTCGGTGGTGGACGAAGCCGCCGACGATGACCGTGCACTACGGGGCCTGATCCAGTTCCACGTCGACTTTGCCCTCGCCAACCCCGACATCATCCGGGTCCAGGACCGGGAACTGGCGAACCTCATCGACGCGGACCAGGCCTCGGTGCGCACCCTACAGCGCAACTACATCGCCGTCTGGGTGGACCTGCTGGGCCGCATCCAGCCCGGCGTGGACCCGTCCGTGCTGCGGCTGAAGGTGCAGGCGGCATTCGGGCTGATCAACTCCACCCCGCACAGCGCCCGCGGGCAAGGCCGGAACGTCGAGGCCAAGACCGCCCGCCCCGTGCTGGAAGCGATGGCCCGCGCCTCACTCCTCGCCTAGGGCCTAGCGCCCCCACCCGGCCGTTGAGTGTGGAGATGTGCCCCTTAAATCCGCGGTTCAAGGGGCATACCTCCACACTCAACGAAGGGGTTAGAGCATGGTGAGGGCCATTCCGGGGTCGGCGAGGATGGCGCCGATGTCCGCCAGGAACTTGGAGCCCTGCTCGCCGTCGACCAGCCGGTGGTCGAAGGACAGGCTCAGCGTCATCAGCTGGCGCAGCGCGATCTCCCCGTTGTACTCCCATGGCTGCCGCCGTACCGCCCCCATCGCCAGGATGGCAGCCTCGCCGGGA
>DATIMB010000400.1:0-1564 GCA_035475875.1 Micrococcaceae bacterium | reverse complement strand
CCTTCCGGCGCCTGGTCCGAGGCCTTGCTCAGCAGCAGGAAGGTCACCGGGCCCACCAGGTAGGGGCGGGTTTCGATGCCGTTGGCCAGCGCGAATTCAAATTCCTCCACGATCCGGTTGGACGTTACCGAGAACGCCGTTTCCGGGCCGATTTCCGGCACCAGGTAGTGGTAGTTCGTGTCGAACCACTTGGTCATTTCCAGCGGCTGCTGCTCCTTGGTGCCGCGCGCCAGGGTGAAGTAGCCGTTGATGTCCAGCTGCCCGTCGGCGTCCAGGAGGTTGCCGAAGCGGGCGGGGACCGCGCCCACATGGGCGGCGGCGTCCAGGACCTGGTCGTAGTAGGAGAAGCTGCCCGGGATGGCGGCCGGCTCGGCCAGGCCCAGCCCCTGCAGTTGCCGGGCGGTGCCCAGCTGGATCTCCTTGGCCGCGGCATCCAGGGCCGCGGCGTCGATCTTTCCGGCCCAGAAGGCTTCAACGGCTTTCTTCAGCTCCCGCCGGCGGCCGATCCGGGGGTAGCCCAGGATGGAGGCAGCGGGGAAGGTTGCCCGCGCGCCGGAGGCGGCGCCAGTTGGTGCCGCTTCGGTGGCGGGGATGGTTGTGGTGGTCTCGGTCATGATGAAGTCCTTTGAAAGTGTTGCGGAAATGGTTGGGTGCTTGGTTGCGTGCTTGTTTGCGTCCTCATGCGGCGCATCAGCCCACAGCGGAGCTGAGCAGGCCAGGGGTGCGGGCTGCGAAGGTGGGGCGAACGGGCCGGAGCAGGTCCAGCTTGTCCAGCACTTCCAGTGCCGCGCCGTGTTCGTTGAAGGTGTACAGGTGGACGCCGGGGGCGCCGGCGTCCAGGGCGCCCCGGGTCAGGCCTACCGTCGCGTCGACCCCGATCCGCCGCCGTGCGCCGTCGTCGTCGGCATTGCCCAGCGCGCGCACCAGCTCCGGATCCGGCTCGACCCCTGTCAGCGAGGCCAGCCGCTGCAGCCGGCGCAGGCTGGTCAGCGGCATCACACCGGGGATGATCGGGATGGTGACCCCGGCCCGGCGTGCCCGCGCCACCAGTTGCGCGTACTGCCCGGGATGGAAGAACACCTGGGTGATGGCAAAGTCCGCCCCGGAGCGCTGCTTGGCCAGCAGCACCTCGACGTCGTGCTCCGCTGAAGGGGACTCCGGATGCTTGGTGGGATAGGCTGCGACGCCGATGGCCACCTTCCCGGCGCAGAGCAGGGCGGTCCGGCGCTGCTCAACCCGGCGGATCAGCTCAATCAGGTCCTGGGCGTAGGCCAGCGATCCGGGCGGATGCTCTACGCTGCCGTCGGTGGAATGGTCCCCGCGCAGCGCCAGGATGCCGCGGACACCATGGTCCAGCAGGTCCGTGACGATCGCCGCGAGTTCCTCGGCCGTGTTGCCGACGCACGTCAGGTGCGCCAGCGGGCGGAGGGTGGTTTCGGTGAGCAGGCGGTGGAGGAGTTCGACGGCGGTGTCCCGGTTGGAGCCGCTGGCACCGTAGGTGACGGAGACGTAGTCCGGGCGGGTGGTTTCCAGTTCACGGATGGTGGCCCACAGGTTCTGTGCC
>DATIMB010000399.1:0-5800 GCA_035475875.1 Micrococcaceae bacterium | reverse complement strand
GTCGGGTAGGCGATCACCCGGAACTGCCGAAGGACGCGGTCCTGGGAGCTGTCCTGGTATTCGCTGTGCACGTCCACGAAGCTGCCGTCCTCGATGCCCAGTTCCTTGAGGTCCTCCGGGTTGACGAAGAGCACGTGCCGGCCCTTCTTCACACCGCGGTACCTGTCGTTGAGGCTGTAGATGGTGGTGTTGAACTGGTCATGGGAGCGGACCGATTGCAGCAGCAGCCGTCCCGGCGGGACCTCAATGGTCTCCAGTTCGTTCACCGTCAGCATCGCCTTGCCGGTCGCCGTCGGGAAGGTGCGCGAATCCCGCGGCGGATGGGGCAGCACAAAGCCACCCTCCTGGCGGACCTTGCGGTTGTAGTCCTCGCAGCCCTTGCAAACGTGGCTGATGTGCTCGCGGAGCGTGTCGTAGTCCGCTTCAAAACCGGCCCAGTCGATGCCGTATTTGTCGCCCAGCACCGCCCGGGCCAGCCGGCTGATGATGGCGACTTCGGAGAGCAGCATGTCCGAGACCGGTTCCAGCCGGCCGGCGGAGGCGTGGACCGCGCAGACGGTGTCTTCCACCGTGACGAACTGCGGCCCGCTGGCCTGGATATCAATTTCCGTGCGTCCCATGGTGGGCAGGATCAGCGCCTGCTCGCCGGCGAAGGCGTGCGAGCGGTTCAGCTTGGTGGAGACCTGCACGCTCAGCTTCATCTTCTGCATCGCCGCTTCCGCGACAGCCGTGTCGGAGACGGCGTTGACCAGGTTGCCGCCCACCGCCATGAACACCTTTACCTTCCCGTCCCGCATGGCCTGGATGCTCTGTACCGCGTCGTAGCCGTTATTCCGCGGGGGGTCGAAGCCGAATTCACTTTGCACCTTGTCCAGGAAGGCCGGCGGCATCTGTTCCCAGATGCCCATGGTCCGGTCCCCCTGGACGTTGCTGTGGCCCCGGATCGGCGAAGGCCCGGCCCCCGGTTTGCCGATGTTCCCGCGCAGCAGCAGCAGGTTGATGATCTCCTTGATGGTGGGTACGGCCTTCTTGTGCTGGGTCAGCCCCATGGCCCAGGTGACAATCACCTTGTCCGCCTTCAGGTACCGGTCGGCCAGTTCGTCGATTTCCTCGGTGCGCAGGCCGGTCGCCGCCAGCACCTCCCGCTCGTCCAGGTTGGCCAGATGGGCCTTCAGCTCCTCCAGGCCCTGGCAGTGCTCGGCCAGGAACTTGTGGTCCAGCACCGCCCCCGGTGCCGCCGCCTCCGCCTCCAGCACGCGCTTGGAGAGCGCCTGCATAAGGGCCATGTCCCCGGCCAGCCGGATCTGCAGGAACTGGTCCGCCAGGTCCGTCCCGCCGCCCACCAGACCGCGGGGGCGCTGCGGGTTCTTGAAGTTGATCAGCCCGGCCTCCGGCAACGGATTGACGGCCACGATGCTGGCCCCGGCCTCCTTGGCCTCCTCCAGCGCGGTGAGCATCCGCGGGTGGCAGGTCCCCGGGTTCTGGCCCATGATGATAATCAGGTCCGCCTTGGCAAAGTCCTCATACGAAATGGCGCATTTCCCCACTCCGATCGTCTCCCCCATGGCCTTGCCGGTGGACTCGTGGCACATATTGGAGCAGTCCGGCAGGTTGTTGGTGCCGAAAGCCCTGGCGAAGAGCTGGTACTCGAACGCTGCCTCGTTGCTGGTGCGTCCGCTGGTGTAGAAGGTGGCCTGGTCAGGGCTGTCCAGCGCGTTCAGCTCGCGGGCGATGATGCCGAAGGCATTGTCCCAGCTGATTGGCTGGTAGTGGTCCTTGCCCGCCGGCTTGTACACGGGCCTGACCAGGCGGCCCTGTTGCCCCAGCCAGTACTCCGAGCGGCCCTGCAGGTCCGTCACCGAGTGCTCTGCCCAGAATGTCTCCGGCACCGTAAGGGGATTGGCCTCCCAGCTGACCGCTTTGGCACCGTTCTCGCAGAACTCGGCCACCTTGCGGTGCGGCGGGTCCGGCCAGGCGCAACTCATGCAGTCGAAGCCGTCCTTCTGGTTCATCGCGGTCAGCGTCCTGACCGAGCGTTCCGGCCCCATCTCGCGCAGCGCGCGCGGAATCGATTCGGTGAGGCTCGGCATGCCCGCGGCCCAGGTTTTGGGTTTGCTGATCTCCAGCTCCGGATCGCTGGGGGCATCTGCTGGAAGTTTGCTTTTTGTCATGGCCGTCCGTCCTCACACCTGTGGCGTCCCTGGGGCGGACGCCGATCAGGGGCCGGCCAGCGTGCCGGGGCCATGCAGGCAGTCCGAAGACGAGGACGGACACCAGCGGCCGAGGGCTGCGAGCAAGCCCATGTCTCTGTAATAGCAGATCAGTTGCACTAGCGCAATGGTTCGCTTGGACAGCAGCGGCCGCCGAACGGGCCACAGCAAACAAGCCGCTGGCCCGGCCATGGATTAGCGGCTTGACCGGGCCAGCAGCGGCTAGATCTGGTGGTCCCTGACGGCGCGGTTCACCGCGGAGATGACGGCCTTCAAGGAGGACATGGCGGTGTTGGAATCGATCCCGACGCCCCAGAGTACCCGCTCCCCAACGGCACACTCCACATAGGCCGCCGCACGCGCGTTCCCGCCCTCGGACAGGGCGTGCTCGGAGTAATCCAGTACCCGGACGTCGACGCCGTCGTTGTGCAGAATGTCCAGCAGTGCCGCAATCGGCCCGTTGCCGGTGCCGGTGCGCCGGTGCTGGACGCCGTCGATCATCATGGTCGCAGTCAGCGTCATGGCGCCGTCGTCGTCCGTTTCGGTGTTCAGCGAGCCGAGCGCATAGCGTCCCCACTGCCGTTCGGGTGCCTCGGAGGGCGCGGGCAGGTATTCGTCGACAAAGATGTCCCAGAGCGCGGCGGCGCTGACCTCCCCGCCCACAGTGTCGGTGCGGCGCTGGATGACACCGGAGAATTCGATCTGCGCCCGCCGCGGCAGGTCCAGGTTGTGCTCGTTCTTGAGCAGGTAGGCCACCCCGCCCTTGCCGGACTGGGAGTTGACCCGGATCACGGCCTCGTAGGTCCGGCCCAGGTCCTTCGGGTCCACCGGCAGGTACGGCACGGCCCAGGCCACGTCCGTTACATCCTTGCCGGCTGCCTCGGCGTCGCGCTCCAGGGCCTCGAAGCCCTTCTTGATCGCGTCCTGATGGGATCCGGAGAACGCCGTGAAGACCAGGTCGCCGCCGTACGGCATCCGCTCCGGCACCGGCAGCTGGTTGCAGTACTCCACCGTGCGGCGGATCTCGTCAATGTTGGAAAAGTCGATCATCGGATCAATGCCCTGGCTGAACAGGTTCAGCCCCAGGGTGACCAGGTCAACGTTGCCGGTACGCTCGCCGTTACCGAAGAGGCACCCTTCAATCCGGTCCGCGCCGGCCAGGTAACCGAGCTCCGCCGCAGCCACTCCGGTGCCCCGGTCGTTGTGCGGGTGCAGTGACAGGATGATGCCCTCACGCGGATGCAGGTGCCGGCTCATCCATTCAATGGAGTCCGCGTAGACGTTGGGGGTGGCCATCTCCACGGTGGCCGGCAGGTTGATGATGACCTGGCTGTCCGCGGAGGCCTCGAAGATGTCCGCCACGGCGTTGCAGACGCGCAGCGCATACTCCGGTTCGGTACCGGTGAATGACTCCGGGGAGTATTCGTAGGTGATTGCAGTGTCGGCCAGCGTCTCCTGGTACTTCTTGCACAACCGCGCGCCCTGCAGCGCGATGTCCAGGATTCCGTCCTCGTCCTGGTTGAACACCACTCGGCGCTGCAGCACGGAGGTGGAGTTGTAGAGGTGGACAATGGCCTGCTTGGCACCGACCAGCGACTCGTAGGTCCGCTCGATCAGGTGCTCACGCGCCTGCGTCAGCACCTGGATGGTGACATCGTCCGGGATGTGACCGCCATCGATCAGCTGGCGGACGAAATCAAAGTCCGTCTGCGAGGCGGACGGAAAGCCCACCTCGATTTCCTTGTACCCCATGGACACCAGGAGGGAAAACATCTTCAACTTGCGAACCGGGCTCATCGGATCGATCAGGGCCTGGTTCCCGTCGCGCAGGTCCACCGCACACCAGCGCGGGGCTGCCGTGATCAGCTTGTCCGGCCACGTGCGGTCCGGCAGGGAGACAGTGATCTGGTCCTGGAACGGGACGTAGCGGTGGACGGGCATTCCGGAGGGCTTTTGTGCGTTTCGCATGGGTCTGACCTTTTTCTTATCGTACTGGAGTGGAAGGTCGGCCGGGCAGGACAAACACCGCAGCGAGGGATCGGCCTGCCGGCTGTCACGGGACGGGTCCGGACCGTAAGTCCGGGCCGGTCCGTCTATGACAACGGGTTTGTGGCCTCGCCGCGGCAGCTAAGAAGGAGCAGTCCAGCGCGCACAGATTCACCCTAGCACGACGCGTAAGATGAGTTTGAAACAGCCCCCCGGTGGTCCGCCCTGCGGACCATTTCCACGTAGAAGGCAGGTCCGCCGATGGCAATTTCCGGTATTGATTCCTCCAACTTCAACCCCGCCGTCCGTCCCCAGGATGACCTGTACCAGCATGTGAACGGCGGCTGGCTCAGCACCGAGACCATCCCGGATGACAGGGCACTGATCGGCTCCTTCATTACCCTGCGCGACGACGCCGAGGCGGCTGTGCGAACCATTATAGAAAATGCCGGAAGCGCCGCCTCCGGGGGCGCATCCACCGATCCGGTCGAGCGCAAGATCGGCGATCTGTACGCGAGCTTCATGGATGAGGAAGCCATCGAAGCAGCCGGAGCAACGCCGCTGGCACCCCGGCTGGAAGCCATCTTCGCCACGGAGAGCATTGCCGCCGTCGTCGCCCTGCTGGGCACCCTGGACCGCTCCGGCAACGACGGACTGTTTGGCGGCTATGTAAACAACGACGCCGGCGACCCGGAACGCTGCCTGCTGCACCTGTACCAGAGCGGGCTGGGGCTGCCGGACGAGTCCTATTACCGCGAGGAGAAATTCGCGGCCATCCGGGAAGCCTACGTTGCCCATGTGCAGAAGATGTTCGCGCTGGCCGGCCTCCCCGACGGGGCCGCCGCGGCGCAGCGGGTGATGGCGCTGGAAACCGCCATCGCCTCCTACCATTGGGACAATGTGACACTGCGGAATCCGCAGAAGACCTACAACCTGAAGACCCGCGCCCAGGCCCTGGAACTGCTCCCGGCCCTGCAGCTGTGGATCGACGGGATGGAACTGCCCGAGTCGGCGACGGCCGAACTGGTCATCGTCACCCCGGACTTCTTTACCGGCGTGGCCACCCTGCTCACCGAGGACCGGCTGCAGGCCTGGCAGGAATGGCTGGCTATGCGGGTCATCTCCGGCTCCGCCACACGGCTGTCCAAGGACTTCGTCGATGCCAACTTCGCCTTCTACGGCACCACGATCAGCGGCACCCCGGAGAACAAGGAACGCTGGAAGCGCGGTGTGGCCCTGGTGGAAGGGTCCTTGGGCGAGGCGGTGGGCCAGGTCTACGTGTCACGGCACTTCCCGGAAGGGCACAAGGCCCGGATGGAGACACTGGTGGCCAACCTGATCGAGGCGTACCGGCAGAGCATTTCCTCGCTGACCTGGATGGGCCCGGACACGATAGCGCGGGCCCTGGAAAAGCTGGAGCAGTTCACCCCGAAGATCGGCTACCCGAAGAAGTGGCGGGACTATTCGTCCCTGGAAATCGATCCCGCCGACCTTCTGGGCAACGTGGAACGCAGTCACATTTTTGAACTGAAGCGCCAGCTGGCCAAAATCGGTGTGCCCGTCGACCGGGACGAGTGGCTGATGACGCCGCAGACCGTCAACGC
>DATIMB010000398.1:0-3182 GCA_035475875.1 Micrococcaceae bacterium | reverse complement strand
GGGATGGGTGGCCACGAAGCGGGTGAAACGGCCAGCGGCATTTGCGTGCGCACGCTCGCCAAGGTGGACCTGCAGCCGGACGCCGGCCGCGCCGCCGCCGCCTCCGACCTGCAGGAGGCGCTGGAGCAGGCGGACGGGCTGATCCGGCAGGCCACCGGTTCGCGCGCGGGCACCACAGTTTCCGGGGTCGCCCTTGTGGCCGAGCAGGGGCACCCGTACTGGCTGGTTTTCAACATCGGGGATTCCCGCACCTATGCGTTGCGTGCCGGCGAGTTCTCCCAGCTGACGGTGGACCATTCGGAAGTGCAGGAGCTGGTCGACGGCGGCCAGCTTACCGCTGCCGCGGCAGCCATCCATCCGCGCCGGCACGTGCTGACCCGGGCCCTGGGGGCGGGCGAGCGGGCCAGTGCTGACTTCCAGCTCATTCCCGCCCACGCGGGGGACCGGATCCTGGTGTGTTCGGACGGTTTGAGCGGCGAGCTCGCCGCGGCGGACCTGCAGCAGATCCTGGCCAGGGCGACGGACCCGCAGGAGGCCGCCGAGGCGTTGGTCCGCGCCGCGCTCCATGCCGGAGGCAGCGACAACGTGACCGCCGTCGTCGTCGATGCGGGCACGGGACCGCGCGCTGCCGAACCCGCCCCGGTCCGGATCAGCAGCGCGGACGAGACCTAACGCCGGGCCGGCGTCCCGATCCCGCCGCCGTGTCGGTGCGATGGGGCAAGATAGGACTGTGAGCACAGCCAAGGGAATTGACGACGCCATTGCCGGGTCCGCAGACGGCCAGGTCCCGCCGGAGGCCCTGCGCGAAGACTATGAGGACCTCGCCGAGCGGATCCGCCGCTACCGGGTGGCGTACTACAACGAGGACGCCCCGCTGGTGTCAGACGCCGAGTTCGACCAGCTGTACCGAAGGCTGGAGGAGCTCGAGGCGCTGCACCCGGAACTGGTCACGAATGATTCGCCCACCCAGGAAGTGGGCGGCGATGTCTCCGCGGCCTTCAGTCCGGCCCAACACCTGGTCCGGATGTACAGCCTCGAGGACGTCTTTTCCATCGAGGAGCTGCAGGCCTGGATCACCAGGGCCCAGGCCAGCGTGGAAAAGATCGGCGGGCAGCCGGAACCGAAGTGGCTGACGGAGCTGAAGATCGACGGCCTGGCCGTCAACCTGCTGTACCGGGACGGCAAGCTGGTGCGCGCGGCCACCCGCGGCGACGGCACCACTGGGGAGGACATCACGCACAATGTCCTCACCCTCAAGGACATTCCGCGCCAGCTGCGCGGGGGTGACGTGCCTGCCGAGGTGGAGATCCGCGGCGAGGTATTCATAAAATCCAAGGACTTCCTGGCCCTGAACGAGGCGATGGTCGAGGCCGGCAAGGCCCCGTTCGCCAATCCGCGCAATGCCGCGGCCGGCTCGCTGCGGCAGAAGGATCCCGCCGTCACAGCGCAGCGGCCGCTAAGCATGTACGTGCACGGGATCGGTGCCCGCCAGGGGCTGGCGGCGGAGAGCCAGTCCGCCAGCTACGCCTTGCTGAAGTCCTGGGGAATGCCAGTCAGCCCTTATTACAAGGTGTTGGACAGCTACCAGGAGGTGCTGGAATTCATTGCGCACTACGGTGAGCACCGGCACGACCTGATCCACGAGATCGACGGCATCGTGGTCAAGGTGGACGACTTCGGCACCCAGCGTGCCCTCGGCTTCACCTCACGGGTTCCGCGCTGGTCCGTGGCCTACAAGTATCCGCCCGAAGAGGTCCACACGAAGCTGCTGGACATCCTGGTCAACGTGGGCCGGACCGGCCGGGTCACGCCGTTCGGTGTGATGGAGCCGGTCAAGGTCTCCGGATCCACGGTGGAAATGGCCACGCTGCACAACCAGGACGTGGTGAAGGCCAAGGGCGTGAAGATCGGCGACATCGTGGTGCTGCGCAAGGCCGGGGACGTGATCCCGGAGATCGTGGGACCGGTGATGGCGCTACGCGACGCGCAGGACCCGCCGGTGCGTGACTTTGTGATGCCCACGCACTGCCCGTCCTGCGGCACGGAGCTGGCCCCGGCCAAGGAGGGCGATGTGGACATCCGCTGCCCCAACGCCCGGTCCTGCCCGTCACAGCTGCGCGAGCGGGTCTTCCACCTGGCCGGCCGGGGCGCGTTCGATATCGAGGCCCTGGGCTGGGAGGCGGCGATCGCGCTGACCCAGCCGGCCGAGCCGGAAACCCCGCCGCTGACCAACGAAGCGAATATCTTCGCCCTCACGCCTCAGGACCTCGCGGATGTGCGGATCGTGCGGGAGAAAAAGGTCCGCGGCGAGGTGCAGGGCACCGAACTGGTGCCCTACTTCTACACCAAGGCCACCGGGAAGAAGCCCAGCGTGCCCACGGCCAACACCGAAAAGCTCTTCCGCGAACTGGAGAAGGCGAAGACCCAGCCACTCTGGCGGGTGCTGGTGGCGCTGTCGATCCGCCACGTCGGACCCACCGCCTCCCGGGCGCTGGCCACGGCCTTTGGCTCGATGGACGCGATCCGGGCGGCCAGCGAGGAGGCTCTGGCGGACGTCGATGGCGTCGGGCCCATTATTGCGCGGGCCCTGGTGGAGTGGTTCGCGGTGGACTGGCACCGGGAGATCGTGGACAGCTGGGCAGCCGCCGGCGTGCGGATGGCCGATGAGGTGGACGCCTCCAGCCCGCGCACCCTGGAGGGGCTGACCATTGTCGTGACAGGCTCCTTGCCCAACTTCAGCCGGGATGAGGCCAAGGAGGCCATCATCAGCCGCGGCGGCAAGGCCGCGGGTTCGGTGTCCAAGAACACCAGTTACGTGGTGGCCGGGGAGAATGCCGGCACCAAGCTGGACAAGGCGGAGCAGTTGGGGCTGACCGTGCTGGATGAGGATGGTTTTGTGAAACTCCTGGCGGAGGGGACGGTATGAGCGCTGGCGGCGGAGCCGGCGGGACCGGAGTCACCGGCGGGGGGAAATCCAGCCCGCTGGCGCCGCGCCTTGACCAGCTGCTGGCCCTGGCCAAGCGTGCTGCGGAGGCGGGTGCCGGCGTGCTGGCC
This sequence comes from Micrococcaceae bacterium, assembly GCA_035475875.1. Taxonomy (GTDB): domain Bacteria; phylum Actinomycetota; class Actinomycetes; order Actinomycetales; family Micrococcaceae; genus Arthrobacter_M. The sequence goes on along the minus strand of DATIMB010000398.1, from coordinate 128 downwards.
CGGCGTGACCCGGCCGGTTTCGACGCGCAGGCAAAGAGTTCCGACGCGGACTGGGTCACGGCCTTCGACCTCGCCGCCGAGCGGGCGGTCCGGGAAACCATCGCCTCGGCGCGGCCGCATGACACCAT
>DATIMB010000397.1:0-18883 GCA_035475875.1 Micrococcaceae bacterium | reverse complement strand
ACCCACGCATCGCCCACCTTGGCTGCATGGGTCCGGAAACCGGGCCGGACCCATGCAGCCAAGGCCATTCGCCTGGCACATTCCTTAGACCCATTCACTCACCAGATCCACCCTCCACGTCTTCGTCTGGCGACGGAAACGGCGGCTGCGGTAACGGGTCCGGGATGGCAGGGCCCGGATAGGGTTCCGGAGGTTGCGGCATCGGTTCCGGAACGGCTGGGCCGGGATACGGTTCCGGGGGTTGCGGCAATGGATCCGGAACGGCAGGGCCAGGTGTGGGTTGGGGCCGTCGCGGCGCTGGGTCGGGACCGGGGGGCCCGGGCTCGGTCCCGCGGGAATCTTCGCCGGACTTGCGGTTTCCGTTTATTGCTGGATCGGTCGCTGGATCCTGATTCACGCTGTTCCTTCTTCCTTCTCGAAGGGGTGATTCAAAGCCGCGCTCAGACCGGTGGATTTCCACCTTGCCTCAAGCGCGCGGCCTCCCTGGCCACCTCCTGTGAAGCTGTGAGGAGTTTTTCGCTGGCAGCCTTTTCCTGGCTGAGGTTCAGCTTGAGCAGGGTGGCTATTTCCTCCCAGCCGACATTGGCCTCCGCGGTGGCAATCAGCGTCTGGTACATGGCAATCTCATAGTGCTCGGTTTCCAGCGCGCCGGAGATGGCGACGGCGTCCACCAGTTCGGTGGCGCTCTTGCGCAGGGTGGATTTGCCTTCCTTCGCCAGACCCTGGGTGGTGGGCGACGGCGATTTGTCCACCGCGGTGTTGAGTATCCCGAAGATGCGCTCAAGGTTGGTGATCTGCTGCCGGGTTTCCTCGGCGTGGGTCCGGAAGAGCTGCTTCAGCTCCTGGCGCTGTGCGGCCTGCTCGAGGTCCCGAAGCATGGCCAGCGAATCATCCTCCATGCTCATGGCAGTGCCGAGTCTGAACTGGAACAGGTCTTTTGGTGTATCCAGATGTTCGAACATCTAGCCCTCTTTTCTTGCTGTCATGTGACGCTCTATTGACGGCGGGATAAATGGTGTGCTCTGCTGGCTCTACCTGTGAGTCGAGCAGTGGCCGTTGACGGCAACGATGCCGGGGACGGTCCGTAGAATGACGGAGGTCAGCAATGAATGTCCAAAACCACCCCCCTTACCGCGAAGACGATCCGGCCCACGATTACGAGGAAGCATCCTCCCAGGTGGACTGGGATCTGGAGGATGAGTTCCTCGACAGCGAAGAGGCCGTCGTCGGCCTGACCCCTGTCGAGGAATAGCCAGAGGAATAGCCAGCCGACGCGTAAGCACCCGGCGGGCAGCCGACCTGCCTATTTCCCGTCGTCCTTCCCGTCCGACCCGAGGTTTGTGACGGCTTCGCTGACTTCAGTGGGGCCGTCATACTCTTTGTCCGGAAGGTTGCGGAGGCTCTCAAGGACATTGTCATCAGCGCCGGACTGTTGCGCTTTGTCCACCAGATCGTCGCGCCGCGCGGGATAGTCGATGCCGCCCAGGAACTTCTGGATCTGGATGGGATTGGGAGTTTCTGGCATGGGATTCACCTTTCGCCGGGTTTGGATAGGGTTTTCAGGGTTCGGTTCCCGTCGGGGAGCGGGGGATCGGGCGGGGGGAAGACCACGTCGTAGGCTTCCACGCGGCGTTCCGTCACGGTGGTGGGCGACTCGAGGTGCACTGCACCGGAGGGGAGGATGCCGGCCCCGCCGGACTGTTCCATGACCCGCCACTGTGCGGCGACGTCCTCGCCGCAGTGCTCCGGCGGCAGCCGCGGCCAGAAGTCGAATCCGCCGCTGCGCAGCAGGGCTGCGCGGTCGAACAGGACGCAGCCGCCGAGCCAGGCGATCCGGTAGGCGGTCCATGGTTCCGCACCCGGTTCCAACGTTGCAGCCAGGTGTGTCGGGTTTGCCGCATTGTGCAGCCGCCAGCGTTCGAAGCCGGGAGCATCCCGGCGCATCCGTTCCGGCGTGACCGGCCCGTTCCATGGTTGGAAACTGGACCGCTCCTGCGGCCGGTCGTCGCCGAGGTAGGAAAGGCCCTGGACGGCCATGCCGACGAAGCCGCACTGCAGTGTATCCAAGGCGTTGCACATGCTCTCCAGCGCTCCGGGTTCCAGCCAGACGTCGTTGTCCAGGAAGAGGACCTGCCGGCCCTGCGAGACGTCCAGGAGGTATTGCCGGTGTTCGGCCAGCCCGCGGCGGGGGAGATGGCGTTCCAGCCGCACGGGCCTGCCCTGGGCACGCAGCACGCGCACCATCGCCTGGGCGGCCGGATGCTCCCAATCCGGCCGGTCGGGGGACTGGTCGCTGACGATGACACCGAAGTCGGGGTCATCCTGGGCGGCGAGGCCCGCCAGCGTGACGGCCAGTTCGGCCGGTCGGCCGCAACTCGGTATCAGCACCTCCACCGCAGGTGCCGGCGGTGCAGGAGGTGCCGGGGAGCCCTGCTGCTGGACATCCGCGGGCGCAGCCGGACTCCCCGTCACGTGCACGTAACCGCTGCCCCACTGCGCTGCCGTCCGGCGGGTCATCCGCCGCCCCCGATGGGCGGAACCTGCGTGGTCCGGGCCGCTCCGATGCGTTCCACCAGCGCACTGGTCGAGTGGTCAGCCACGTAGTCCAGGATTTCCACGATGCCGCCGTAGGCCTCCACCGCCTCGGTTTCCTCCAGCATCTCGGGGGTGTAGTCGCCGCCCTTCGTGTAGACATCCGGCCGGAGAACTTCGATCAGCGGGATAGGCGTGTCGGTGTCGAAAACGGTCACGAAGTCCACGCAACTGAGGGCGGCAAGCACGCCGGCCCGGTCCCTGGCCGGGTTGATCGGCCTGCCCTCGCCCTTAAGCCGCCGCGTGGAGGCATCGCCGTTGACGGCCACCACCAGAATGTCCCCCAGCTGGCGTGCCTGGTTCAGGTAGCTGGTGTGTCCGCGGTGCAGCACATCGAAGCAGCCGTTGGTCAGCACTATCCGGCGTCCGTTCTGCCGCGCCCGGCCGACCTCGGCCAGCAGCCGGTCCAGATCGAAGATGCTCTCGGCGGAGCTGGCCAGGTGGGCGGAGAGGTCGGCTGTGCTGCACACGGAGGTACCGAAGCGGCGCACCACAATGTCCGCGGCGGCCTGCGCAAAGTCCAGGCTGGTACTCAACGGCACGCCGCAGGCCCGGCAGAGGGTCAGGGCGGCGACGAAGGTGTCCCCGGCGCCGGACGCCTGCTTGTCGGTGGCAGGTTTGGTCCAGGTGCGGTGCCGCAGCCCGCTCCGGTCCGCCAGGACGGTGCCGTCGGAGTCAAGGGTGACGACGGCGGCGCCCGCACCGGTGGCCTCAAGCAGCTCCGCCGCGTGCTCCTGCACCCAGCCGGGGCGATGGGCGCCGGGCATGGGTGAACCGACCATCAGGCTGGCTTCCTGGGCATTCGGGGTGACCAGATCCGGCTGGAGTCCGGCCCAGGGCCGGGCGTCGTGGGCATCCACAACGAACAGGGTCTGCCCGGCAGCAGCACCGCGCAGCTGCGCCGCCAGCGCCGTCGGAAGCGTTCCCGAACCGTAGTCGCAAATCACCACGGCGTCGGCGTCGGCCACCCGCTCCAGCACTGCGGTGCAGAGGGCAGCCACCGACTCCGCAGCGACCGGGCCGCCGCCGCCGTCGTCCACCCGCAGCATGACCTGGTCGGCACTGACAATGCGGTTCTTGGTCAGTGTCCGGTTCCCGGGCAGTTCCAGCACCCCGGAGGTGTCGATGCCCGCCTGGTCCATCAGCTGGCGCAGCAGCCGGCCGTCGTCGTCGGCCCCGACGAAACCGACCATCCGCACCCGTGCACCCAGAGCGGCCAGGTTCATGGCCGTATTCCCGGCGCCGCCGGGGGCATAGCTGCGTCCCCGGAGGTCGACGACGGGGGCGGGCGCCTCCCGGCAGAGCCGGTGCACCTCGCCGATCCACCAGCCATCCAGCATCAGATCGCCCAGCACCGTGATCCGCGGCTGTGCGTCGGCCAGCAGCTGGGGAACATCCGGCGCCAGGGCGCGTAGTTCGGCCATCCGGTCATTAGGCTCGAGCATCTTGTCTCCCCTCGTGATTCACCGGGTCCTAGTCGTCTCATACCCACTTTGCCGCGCTCTTACACAGTTCCCCATAACGGGGGTGCGCCTTGACGCAGCTGGCCGGTTCTCTTCTAAGGTGGGCTTCATAGCTCCGCCAACTAACAGGCCAACCGGCAAGCCAGCGAACAAGCAGAGGTGCCAGATGAGAGAGAACGAAGGCCTGCCAGAGCAGTTGCCCCGGCTGGGTCCGCTGGGGGAGAAGTTCGACGGGGTGGAACGGATCGCGGTGCTGCGCGGCGGCGCGCTGGGCGACCTGATTTCCGCGCTGCCGGCAATGGAAGCGCTCGCCGCAGCCTACCCGGGGGCCTCGCTGACACTGCTGGGCTCCCCCGCGCACCGGCTGCTGCTGCAGGGCCGCGGGGGGCCGGTTGATTCGGTGGAGGTGTTGCCCATAGCGCCGGGGGTGCGGGAGGCTCCTGCCGGGGTGGCGGCGGCTGGCTTTGCCGAGCCCGAACTCGAGGATTTCATTGCCCGGATGAGGGACCGCCGCTTCGATCTGGCGGTGCAGTTGCACGGAGGCGGGCGAAACTCGAATCCCTTCCTGCTGCGGCTTGGCGCCCGCTACACCGTCGGCTGCGCCACCAGCGACGCGGCGCGGCTGGACCGGAACCTGACGTATTCGTACTACCAGCATGAGCTGCTGCGCTGGCTGGAGGTGGCGGGCCTGGCCGGGGCGCCGGCAGTGGCGCTGCAGCCCTCGCTTGCGGTTTCCGAGGAGGAGCGGGAGACTGCGCGGCAATGGATCGAGCCGGGCACCGGGGGCCTGGTGGTCCTGCATCCCGGGGCAACTGACGCACGACGGCGGTGGCCCGCCTCGAATTTCGGCCTCACGGCGGCGCGGCTGGCCCAGGCCGGCTTCCAGATCCTGGTGATCGGTGACAGGTCCGAGGTGGACCTGGCTGACCAGGTGGTGGCCGAAGCGCAGCGCCACGGCCCGGCGGCCGGGCGGGCTGTCCGGTCCGTGGCGGGAAAGCTGGAGCTGCCTGTCCTGGCCGGCCTGCTGGCCGAAAGCACGGTGATGCTGGGCAACGACAGCGGTCCGCGACACCTGGCCCAGGCCGTGGGGACCCGCACGGCCGCCATCTACTGGTGCGGCAATGTGATCAATGCCGGACCGCTGGCACGGGCAGGGCACCGGGTGCAGATCTCCTGGACGGTCTACTGCCCGGTCTGCGGCATCCATGCCGCCGGGGAACAAACCGGCCGCTGCGGGCACGACGTCTCGTTTGTGGCCGACGTCGATCCGGACGCGGTCCTGGCGGACGTGCTGGAACTGGTGTAGCTCCGGCGGGACGCCAGCGCAGGGCGGCGCGAGCCCTGGACGGCGCCGGCCCAGGGCGTACGCCGACCCTGGACGGACGCCGGCTCAGGGCCAGGAATCCTCCTCCTCGTGGCAGATCACCAGCTCGCGCACCGCACAGCCCTCAGGCTGGGCAAGCGCAAAGAGGACGGCGTCCGCCACCCTGGCAGGATCGATCAGCTTCGAGTCGTCCTGCGGCTTGTATTTGTCCTCCCGGTCATCGAAGAAGTGCGTCTTCATTCCGGCCGGCACAATGGTGGTCACCCCGATCACGCCCCGGTTTTCGGCCGCCAGTGCCCGGCTGAAACCCATCACCCCGAATTTGGAGGCACAGTACGCCGTGGCTTCCGGCAGCGCCTTGAGGCCCAGCGAGGAGGCGATGGTGACGACGTGGCCGCGGCTCTCCTTCAGCGCCGGGATCGCCGCCCGGACCACGGCCACGGTGCCCAGCAGGTTTACCTGGACCACCTTTTCCCATTCCGACGCGGCCACCTCCTCCAAGCGGCCGCAGCGGTCGATGCCAGCCGCTGTCACCACCGCATCAAGCCGTCCCGCGTCCGCGGCCGCCTGGCCCACCGCGGCCGTTACGGCCGAAGTGTCCGCAACGTCCACCTGGTAGGCATCCGTGTGGTCCAGACCTTCAATATTCCGGTCCAGGACGATGGGCCGGCCACCGGCGGAACGTACCGCGGAGACGACGGCGGCGCCAAGGCCAGAGGCCCCTCCGGTGACCAGCACGACGGCGTCCTTAAGCTGGGGAAAGTTCATGGTATTCAAAGGTGGTCCCTTTCTGGTGCGCGGTCATAGAGGTCGGTAGGACAGCGGTAAGCCGGCTCAGCCGAAGCGGGCCAGGGCCCCCGCCAGTTGTGTGGTGGAGCGGGCAGGTTGGTAGGGCAGGGTGATGACGCGGCCGCCCCAGTTCTGCAGCAGCGCTGTTTCCGGCAGCTGGGCCGCCGAATAGTCGCCGCCCTTGACCCAGAGGTCCGGCCGGAGCAGGTCCAGGATGGACTCGGGGGTGTCTTCGTCGAAGATGGCCACGGCATCCACGCAGGTCAGTGCCGCCAGCAGCTCTGCGCGGTCGCGCTCTTCGATAATCGGACGTTCCGGCCCTTTCAGCCGGCGGATGGACGGGTCCGAGTTCAGGCAGACAATCAGGCAATCGCCCATCGCCCGGGCTGCGGCCAGGGTCCGCACATGTCCGGCGTGCAGCAGATCGAAGCACCCGCCGGTGGCCACGACTGTCCCTCCGGACCGCCGGATCCGCTCGGCTAGGCTCCGTGCCCGTTCAAGCCCGTCCGCGTCCCGATCCGCGACTCCGGGTCCGGTGCCGGCCAGGGGGGCAGCCTCCGCGCCGGGCCTGGTCGATACCCTGGCGGCCGGCAGGGCCGACACCCCGCCGCCGGCCAGGAATACGGCAGCCGAGGCTACCGCGGCTTCCACGGCATCTGACATGACCATTCCGCTGGCGAGTTTATGGGCCAGGCTCGCGGCGAACCTGTCACCGGCGCCGCAGGAGTCGCTGACGGTGGTTGCCGGCGCAGGCACCAGCAGCGGCACCGCCGGCAGCGGTCCACCGTCCTGTACCAGCAAGGCCCCCTTCTCTGCCAGCGTGACGACGACGGCCCGGCTGGACCAGCGGTGCTGCAGCTCGACGGCGGCCGCAGTGGCGGCGGTGAATCGGCTCTCCGTGCGCCCGGCGTTCTTCGTGGTAACCGCCTGCAGCGCCTCGGCCAGGTTGGGTGTCACCGCCGCAACCCCCGGCACGGGGGAGGACCCGGCCGGGTGCGGGTCCCAGATGACCGGGATGCGGCGGGAGGACTCTTCCAGTGCGTGGCGGAGTTCCGGGTCGGCGGTCAGCCCGCGTCCGTAGTCCGCCACGACGACGGCGTCCGCCTCCGCTAGGGCGGCAAGCATGTCCCCGCTCACCACCGGTGGGCCGGCGGGGCCGCAGCCCTCGTCAAAGCGTGCCACCGCCTGGCCGTTGGCGTGCAGCCGTGTCTTGACCGGCGTCGGGCCGGGCAGCCGGGAGGCCACCACCGTGATGCCGTCCAGCTCCGCGCGCAGCCGGGCGCCGCCGTCGTCGTCGGCCAGCGCGGTCACCAGCACGACCTCCACCCCGTCGGCGGCCAGCAGCGTAGCCACCAGCCCGGCCCCGCCGGCGCGGCGCCGGATGCCGGCGACGTCGACGACGGGGACGGGCCCATCCGGACAGAGCCGGGTTGCCTCGCCGTGGATATCCACATCCAGCAGCACGTCTCCCACCACCGCGATCCTCATGGCTTCCCCTCTTCCCGGGCCACCGCCGCATCGAAACACTGGCAGATCGCATGCAGGGCAATGAGGTGCGCCTCCTGCACATTGGCGGGCGGTGCGTCGATGGCGATGTAGTCCTGGACCGCCATGGTCAGCGGATTCGGCGCCCTGCCGGTCAGCGCCCAGGTCTGGGCATGCGCGCGCTCGGCCGCCTCGGCCGCGAGCAGCAGATTCTTGCTGTTGCCGCTGGTGGACATCAGCAGCAGGATGTCCCCGGGCCGTGCATGCCCCGTCACCTGCCGGGCAAAGACAAGTTCGTACCCGTAGTCGTTGCCGATGGCCGTCACGGCTGAGGTGTCCGTGTGCAGCGCAATGGCGGAAAACGGCCGGCGTTCATCCCGGAACCGCCCCACCAGTTCGGCGCTTAGATGCTGCGCCTCGGCCGCCGAGCCGCCGTTGCCCGCGGTCAGCAGACGCGCCCCGGCCAGCAGCCGGTGGGCCAGTTCCTCGCCCCAGGCGGCCAGGTGCCCTGCCTGCTGCTGCAGCGCGGCCAGTGCCGGGGCGACGTTGTCCAGGTGGCTGCTGACCAGGTTGAAGGCCTCCTCGTCGGGGGCTGCCAACTCCGGTTTAGTGTGCGTGCTCATTGCGCCTGCCCTCCAAATCCCTCGTCGGTCCGCACGACGCTGCGGCGCACCGCATCCAGCTCCGAATCATCCGGGGCGGACCGGCGCAGCATCGATTTGTAGATCTTGTCCGTATCCGCGGCCACCCGGTCCCAGGAGTAGCGGGAGCGGACCCGCCGTACACCGGCCTGGCCCAGGTCACGGCGCAGGTCCGCATCCAGCAGCAGCTTGGCCAGCGCCTCGGCGACCGAAACCGGGTCGCGCGGGGGCACGTGCAGGCCGGTGACGCCGTGCACCACGGTATCGATCAGTCCGCCCACCGCGGCGGCCACCACCGGCTTGCCGCACGCCATGGCCTCCAGCGGGACGATGCCGAAAGGCTCATACCAGGGCGTGCAGACCACAGCGTCCACGCTGCGCAGCAGCGCCGGCATCTCCTCGCGGGGGACCTGGCCGCACATGATCAGCCGGTCCGCGACACCCACTTCCCGGGCCAGCGCACGGATCCGCCGGGCTTCCGGATCCGCCTCCAGCTCGTTCGGTCCGGTAGAGCCGCCCACCACCAGCAGTTCCACGTCGTCAAGGCCCAGTTTGGCCAGTTCCGCCAGCGCGGAGACGGCCGTGCCCACGCCCTTGCGCGGGACCAGCCGGCCAACGGTGGCGATGCGTAGACGAGTGCCCCGGGGGGCCACCGGCCCCTCCGGGGTGAACCTGGCGAGGTCCACGCCGCAGGGGGCAATGGAAATCCGGGACTGGTTCACGCCCAGGTTCTTCAGTTCAAAGACTTCGTCCGTGCAGGTGGCCACCACGCGGTCGACGGACCGGCCAACCCACGGCTCCAGCCAGGCGCGCTCCGGCGGGCTGGTGTCCTCGGTGCCCTGGTGGCGGCGCTTGACGGCACCCAGGGCATGGAAGGTTTCCACCACCCGCGGGGCCCGGCCCACCGCGGCCAGTGCCTGCCCGGCGGCATCGATGCAGGCCACCCCTGACATCCAGAAGTGTCCGTGCACCACGTCGGGCGGGTCCGCGGCCCAGTCCTGCGCGATCCCGTCCGCCATTGCCGGCATGAACGGCAGCATCAGGTCCTTGGACACCGGCTGTGCCGGGCCGGCATCGACATGGACCAGGTCCAGGCCGGGTGCAATGGCGAGCCGGGAGGGCAGGTCAGGGTCGTCGCGGCGGGTGTAGACGGTGACATCATGTCCGCGTCGGGCCAGCGCGGCGGATAGCTCGGCGACATGGACGTTCTGCCCGCCGGCATCGACCCCGCCCAGGGCGGCGAGGGGGCTGGCATGTTCCGAAACCATGGATATCCTCACAGCTTTGTCCTTTCGTCCAACGCAACGGGGGTCAGGCCTGGTTGTCCGGTTCGGGGCCAGGGCTCGGGCGGATGGTTCGAGGGCGGTGCCGGCGGCGGGGCATCCTGCGGCGACGCTTCCGGCGGCGTTGCGTCCTGCGGCGCGGCCGGGGTTAGGTCCGACGGCGGCGGTGGCTCCCGGGGCAGTTCCGGCATGGTCCGGCGGGTCAGGTCGTACAGCAGGGTGTCCCAGTCGTCCAGGAACCGCTGCAGCCCGTACCGTTCCAGGGCCGCGGCCCGGGCCACCAGCCCGCAGGCGATGGCCTGCTGCGGATCGTCCAGTAGGTGCCGGCCGGCCGCCACCAGTTCCCCTAGATCTGTCGAGATGGCGCCGGCCCCGGGCGGGACGGCCCGGACGGCTTCGGTGCTGGCCAGGGCCAGGACGGGCATGCCCAGTTGCATGGCCTCGATCAGGGACAGGCCCAAGGACGTCCAACGCAGCGGATGCAGGTAGACGGCGTACCGGGCAAGCTCGCCGTGCAGCCGTTCGGTGGGCAGGTCCCCACCCCACTGCAGCCGGTCCGGTTCCAGGCCAAGGGCGTCGGGCAGCCGCTCGCCGCCCATGCCGAATACCGTGACAGGTCCGGCGGCGGCAAACCGCGGGAGCAGATCCGTCCCGGTGACCCGCCAGCGGCGCAGCGGTTCATTGATGACGACGCCAAAGCCGCTCCGGTCCCCGCCGTAGCGGTAGCCGGGGTCTACGATCCCGTGTTCAATCACCACCGACGGGGCGCGGCCGCTGTCCCAGAACAGCTGGTTGAAATGGGTGACCTGCACGATGGGGATCGCTGACTGGTCGGCCAACGGATGCTTCGTGTTGGGCACGCCCTGCTTGGGCGTGTTGTGTTCCAGGAACACTGCCGGAAGGTCACGGCCGGGCCGGCGGCCCAGCAGCCGTTCCGCCTCCCGGATCTCCTCCAGCCGTTGCAGCACCACCACATCCACCTCCGCCTCGCGCAGGTGCTGGGGGGCCACTTCCTGGGCCCTCGGCCAGTCCCGTCCGCCGCGTCCCAGCCCCCACGGTCCGCCGCCGGGTTTTGTGGGCAGCAGGTAGTCGTGGGGGCCGCGGACAAAGGCGTCGGTCCAGCCGCCGTGGACATGCCAGAGCAGGATTCTCATCGGGATACCTCCATGGCCGAGCTGACGGCCGGGCCGGTCAACCGCCGCACCGCGTCCACCACTGCGGCAGGCTGGACCCCGGAAAGGCAGGGATGTCCGGGGATGGGGCACTCGCGGACCCGCGAGTTGCGGCAGGCTGCGTCCTGGTCGCCCAGCAGTTCAAGCGGGACCCCGTAGGGCGCCCATTTCACCGCCGGCACCACGGGGGAGAAAAGGCTCACCACAGGTGTTCCTACCGCCGCGGCAAGATGAGCGGGCCCGGTGTTGCCGACGACGACGGCCTGGGCGCCGGCCAGGACCGCGGCCAGCCCGCGCAGATCCGTCAGTCCACCCAGGTCAAGTGCGCTCGAGCCGGCTACCCGGCGGGTCAGCATGGCCTCATCCTGGCTGCCGGTGACCACCACGCGGTAGCCGGCGGCAGCCAGCAGCTCCACGCAGGCAGCGTTGAGTTCGGCGGGCCAGGCCCTGGCCGGAGCCTCGGCACCGGGATGGACGACGACGTAGGGCGCACCGCCGGCCAAATGGGCGGCCCCGCCGACGTCGCGGATGGCGAGCAGACCGTCGTCGCCCGCGGGGAGCTCAAAGCCGGCAGCGCGGGCAATGGCCAGGGCGCGAACCGGCTCGGGGATGTCCTCCGGCAGGTCCTCTCCGGGGCGCAGCCGGACATCCAGGAGGGAACCGGGGTAGTCCACCGAGGCCCCTGCCACCGGACCCATCCCGGCCATCTTGAGCATCAGCGCCAGCGGCAGCGGCGACTGATGGAACGAGGTCAGGATGACAGCCTGGTCGGCCTGCACCTGCCGGAGCTCATCGTTGAGGATCTCCAGATGCCCCCGCGTGGCCTCCGGTGCGGGATTGGCAATCCACGGGCAGTCCCAGACAATCACTTCGTCGACGCCGGGGAGCAGGGCCGCCGCGGCGGAACCGAGCGGTCCGCAGAGCATGGCAACGTGGTCGGACATGCTGGCCACCGCCCGGACGGCAGGGCCGCAGAGCAGCACGTCGCCCATGCTGTCCAGCCGTGCCACCAGCACGCGCCGGCTCATGGGAGCACCGCCTGCTGGACCTTGAACAGCAGTTCCACGGCATCGGCGATGGTCGGTGCAACTTCGGCTGCGTCGTTAATCTCTTCGCGGCGGGTTTCGGGTGTCGGCACCAGGACCCCGCGCGCGCCAGCCGCCGCGGCCGCCTCCATATCCGCACCGATATCGCCGATCAGGGCCAGCTCCTTGGTGGCCAGGCCGAGCACTGCGGCGGCGCGCAGCAGCATGCCGGGGGCCGGCTTGCGGCAGCCGCAGCCCTCCTCAGGCCCGTGCGGGCAGACACACCACAGATCGAACGGGCCCAGCAGTTGGTCGACCCGGGCGTTGACGGATTGCACCTGCTCCAGGCTCAGCAGTCCGCGTCCGATGCCGGACTGGTTGGTGACCACCCCAACCGGCAGGCCCCGCTTCCGGACTGCTGACACAGCCTCCCTGGCACCGGGCATCTCGGTGACCAGGGCGGGGTCCCCGTTGTACGGAACATCCCTGATGAGCGTTCCGTCACGGTCAAAGAGTACGGCACACGGAAAGCCGCTGGTGTGGTTCTCCATGCGGAAACAGTTCCCCGCAACGCCGCCTGATAAACATGCATGCTGCGATTTCTTCATCTTTGTTAGCGGACAAAAGTACTTCCCCTTCGGTCAAAACTGCTTCAAAAGTACTTCCGCGCCAGCACGAAAACTGCTGCCCGGTTGAAGACGAAAACTGTTCCGGAAGGTTCCCTTCCGTTCTCCGGATACGAAGGGCAAAGCTGGTCCTTTGCTCCATAAGTGCTTAATTCGGGGCGGTCATTTTCTGGTGGCTTTCCTGCTTTTCCTGTATTGGTAATTGGAGGCACAAACGACAGGAGGATCTGATGGGAACCGAACCGGCGCAGCCCGTCGCACTGGCCCTGCGCGCGCTGAAACTGGGCGATCTCCTGGTAGCTGTCCCTGCCCTACGCGGCCTGCGCCGGGCCTTCCCCGAGCATCGGCTGGTCCTGGCCGCACCGGGCTGGCTGGCCCCTATTGTGTCGCTGGTCGGCGCCGTCGACGAGTTGCTTCCGACGCCGGGGCTGCGCGGACCTCTGGCCTTGGCGCCTAAATCAGTTGACGTGGCCGTCAATCTGCACGGCAACGGAGCCGAAAGCAGGGGCGCCCTTGAGGCCCTTGAACCCCGGCGCCGGATAGGCCACCTGGCCCCCGGTTGGGACGGTCCGGAGTGGGCCGATGGCATCCACGAACGGACCCGCTGGGCCCGGCTGCTGGACTGGCATGGGATCCTGGCCGATCCCGCGGACCTGTACCTGGACGTCCCGGACATCGCGGTGTCCGATCCGGGCGCCGCAGTGCTCCACGTGGGCGCGTTTTATGGCAGCCGGCAATGGCCGGTGGAACGCTTCGCAGCAGTCGCCGCAGCCCTGGAGGCGAGCGGCCACCGCGTCGTCTTCACCGGATCCGCCGCCGATAGACCCCGGGCGCAGGCGGTGGCGGAGCAGGCCGGACTGGGGGATGGACGGATCCTGGCCGGAGAGCTGGCCCTGGACGAATTTGCCGCCACGATTTCGGCCGCCGCCCTGATCGTGTCCGCGGACACCGGTGCGGCACATCTGGCTTCTGCCTACCGCATCCCCTCCGTGGTGCTTTTTGGCCCCGCGCCGCCGGAGGAATGGGGGCCGCCGCCCGGCCCGCACGTGGTCCTGACCGATGCTTCGCTGCGGCGCGGGGAAACCTTTTCCAACGAACCGGATCCGGCGCTGCTGGCTGTTCAGCCGGGCCAGGTGCTGGCCGCGCTGGCTGAACTGGGCGTGCTGTAGGGCCTATTCCGCGGTGAGCCGTCCGCGCAGCCGGTCAAGCAGGCGCACCAGGATGCGGGAGACCTGCATCTGCGAGATGCCCAGCTCGTCGGCGATCTCCTGCTGCTTGCGGTCCTCAAAGAAGCGCAGGTAGAGCAGGCGGCGCTCCCACGGTGTCAGCTCCCGCATTGCTGCCGCCAGGCTGACCCGGTCGTCGATCCGGTCGAAGGCATTGTCATCGCCGCTGAGGGTTTCGTACAGGGCCGCGCATTCGCCCCCCGGCGGCTGTGAATCAAGGGAGTCCGGATGCATGCTGCTGTGGCACTGCTGGGCCTCCTGCACCGCTGCCGAATCCGCCTCCAGGGAGGCCGCCAATTCCGCGGAGGTGGGTTCACGGCCCAGCTGTTGCCCCAGCTCGCCGGTGGTGGCGTTGACCCGTGCCCGCAGTTCCTGCACGGGTCGTGGCGGGCGGATCATCCAGGAATGGTCGCGCAGATAGCGTTTGATTTCACCGGCAATGGTTGGCACGGCAAAAGCAACAAAGTTATTGCCGTCTTCGCAGCGGAACCTGCTGGCAGCCTTGACCAGGCCCATCCGGGCCACCTGCTGGATGTCGACCCAGTCCTGGTGGTTCCGGCGGTAGCGGCGGGCCACGGAATCTGCCACCTCCAAGTGCTCGATGACCAGATGGGCCCGCTGCGCGGCGGCGGTATTGCTGGGGGAGAGCGGAGTGGGCATCCTGAAACCTTCTTTGTGCCAGAAGATTCGTGCCACTGCCCGACACTTCTTCTAGAAAAGCAGAAGCATGCAGGAGAAGCAAGGGCGTGCCCAAATGCTCCCTGCCCGGCCCGGGTTTAGGGGAGTACACTAGGCACACCTCACGGTTGAGCAACGGCCGGGAGGAAGTGAATGACCTACCAGTGCCGTCCCCAGCAAGGCTTTACCTTGATGCGCTCGGGAGAGGATTTTCCTTGGAATCCGCTTACAGTTTTCACCTGCTTGACAATAAAGAACCTGACAAAGAATCCACGTTGCCGGTGCAGCCGGCCAGTGCCGGAATCGACTTCCGGCGGGTCGCACTGCCGTACTGCGACCGGTGCCAGTCGGACGAGTTCACCCACCTGGAATCCTTCAAACCTGCATTGCTGCACTCCAACGGGACCTTGCGCACCCTGGGCCAGGTCACCTACTTCTGCAGCGGCTGCGGAAGGCAGTTGGGCCACTCGGTGCCGCCGATGTGGGTTCCCGCCGGCTGGTACCTCGGCTAGCGCCTAGTAGTCGCTTAACTCCTAGTAGTCGGCGGCCTAGTAGTCGGCAGCCGGACCCGACGACGCTCCGTCCTGGTAATCGTCGTCGTCGGGCACTTCCCTGCGCTGTTCGAGCACGTCCGCCTCGTTGGCCTCCACCTCGTCCAGGTCCAGCTCCGGGGCGGGCCCGGCGGCCTCCGGATCGATGTCTTCCTCCTCCGCGGGATTGGCCGGGAGCTGTTGTTCCAGGTAATCCGCCTCGGTGGCGTCCATGCCCGGGCTACTGACGTACTGCTCGTCCATCGTTTCCTCCTGTCTAAGACACTCAACCGGCCTGTCTCGTCCCTCAGCCGGCGGGAACGGCCGGCCCGGTGGGCCACCGCAGCAGTGCCGCCGCCTCGACGCCACCCGGGAGGGCACCCGAGGGCACCAGCACCACTTCCGCATCGGTCATCGCCACTGCCCGCAGGATCGCAGCCGGGGCGGAGGCCTTGCCCAGCACGCCCGCCTCCAACGCCTCCCCGGCATCCGTGGCCAGCCACGGTTCCGCGTCCAGTGCCAGCAGCGAACGGTCCAGCAAGGCAGCGTCATTGAGCAGCAGCGTTTCCACCTGCGCCTGCTGGAGCGCATGGACCACTTCGCCCACGCCGGTAGCGGAGAGCGGGTTGGGCCGGCCCTGCTGGACCGCGAGGCGCTCCAGCAGATCATGCTGGCGGTGCGCGATGATTTCCGCCACGCGCTGTTCCACGGCCTTTTTCATCATCGCCGGATCCGCCCCCGCCGTGCGCGTGTGGGAATCGACCACACTGGCGATCGCGCGGCTGCCGTCCGAAAGCTGGTTGACCACCAGGTCCCGGGCCCGGATGTCGCCGGACACAATGAGCAGGCGTGCCCGGCTGGCCGCGGCAACCCTGTCGATGGCCCCGGCCACCTCGTCGGCGTTGCGCCGCCAGATCTCCTGGGTGCGGTGCTGGTACTGGCCCTGCGACCAGCCACCTGTCGGCACCTTCTTGAGGTTCTCGGTAGAGCCGGCGACGTCGCTGGTGTCCTCGATCCGCTTGTCTGCGTGATGCAGGCGGATCTCCCCGCCGGCGCGGTCCACCTCGGCGACCACGTACGGAATTTCCTGGCCACGGTGCTTGACCAGCGGCAGCAGATCCGGAATCACCCCGACGCTGGACTGCTGCAGGCCGACAGGGGTTCCCGGAAGGACCTCATCCAGTTCAACGCCGCCGTCGCGGATCACAACATACCGGCAAACCGGGGACTTGGCCCCGTCCACCTGCCAGTCGATGCCCTTGGCCGCCTCCACGTCCGCCCGTGAGGCGCCGGCGTTCTTCAGTGTTTCGCCGATCTGGTCCGGCCGCAGCTCACCGGCCCGCAGGGTGTCAACCGTCCCGGTGCTGGCATCCGTGTAGATGGTGCACCAGGGTCCGGTCTTGCGGAAAAGCTCCGAATACTCGTGCAAGCGTTGCATGGCTACGCCTCCTCATCGCTGTCCTCGGTCGGCTCTTCGACCCCCGTCTCCCGGCTCGCCTCCCACACCTCCGGGCTGTCGGTATCGTCCGGAAACGGCTCGGTCTCCCGGAATTCCTCCACATGCGCAGGCTTATTGCCTTTCACCATGCCGTCCGCCTCGTGCTTCATCTGGTCGTCAAGGCCAGGCCCGTGCTTGGTGCTTCCTCGTTCAGCCATGATGGTTCGTCCTTCCTATCAGGCGCCCTTCTTGCTTCTGCTTTTGCGGGCGGGTTCTTTGTCCTCGGCCTCTGACGGCTTACCCTTGCCGGCAGCGCCCTTAGCTGCAGCGCCCTTGCCGGAACCGTCCTTGCCGGCGCGGTTCTTTTCCACGCTCCGGCGCAATGCCTCCATCAGGTCCAGGACCCGGCCGCCCTCGTCGCCGGCTTCTTCTTCGCGGCCAAAGGTCTCTTCGGTGTTGAGGACGTCGCCCTTGGCGAGCTTTGCCTCAATCAGGGTCCGCAGTTCCTGCTGGTATTCATCGGTGAACTTTTCCGGGGCAAAATCCTCGGAAAATGAATCCACCAGGGCGGCGGACATCTGCTTTTCCTTAGCGGATATCTTCACCGTTTCTTCCAGCGCCGGGAAACTGGCGGTGCGTACCTCGTCGCCCCAGAGCATGGACTGCAGCACCAGCACGTCCCCGCGCACCCGCAGCGCGCCCAGCCGGGACTTCTGCCGCAGTGAAAATTGCACGACGGCGGTCCGGTCGGTTTCCTCGAGGGTGCTGCGCAGCAGCACGTACGCCTTGGTCGACTTGGAGTCCGGTTCCAGATAGTAGCTGCGCTCCAGGCTGATCGGGTCGATCTGCTGGCTGGGGACGAATTCCACTACCTCGATCTCGCGGGATTTCTCCACCGGGAGCGAGGCAAAATCCTCGTCCGTCAGGACGACCGTCCGCTCGCCGTCGTCGTACGCCTTGTCGATGTGCGCGTACTCCACTTTCTCGCCGCATATCTCGCAATGCCGCTCGTAGCGGATCCGTCCGCCGTCCTTGTCGTGGACCTGATGCAGGTCAATGTCGTGGTCCTCGGTTGCGCTGTAGAGCTTGACGGGTACGTTCACCAAGCCGAATGCAATAACACCCTTCCAGATTGACCGCATAGGTAAACGCTAACACTAAGCCTGCTTAGAGGGCTCTGGCTTATGCCGAAATTTTCCACCAGACTGGCACTATGGCACGGCAGCAAACCGCGGGGGACAGGCAGGTGGTCAGCATAGACGGCCACCGGCTGACGCTGACCAATCTGGACAAGATCCTGTACCCGCTCACCGGCACCACCAAGGGCCAGGTGCTGGAATACCTGGCCACCGTGGCGCCGGTGATGATCCCCTGGGCAGCGGACCGGCCAGCCACCCGCAAGCGCTGGGTACACGGGGTGGGAACGCCCGAAAATCCGGGCAAGGTGTTCTTCCAGAAGAACCTGGACCAGTCCACACCGTCGTGGGTGAAGCGGCAGGCGATCGAGCATTCGGAGCACACCAACGTCTACCCGCTGGTCAACGACACGGCAACCTTGACCTGGCTGGGGCAGATGGCCTCTCTGGAGATCCATGTGCCGCAGTGGCGCTTCGGCCGCGGCGGGGCCGAGCTCAACCCGGACCGGCTGGTCCTCGACCTGGACCCGGGAGAGGGGGCAGGGCTGGCCGAGTGCGCCGAGGTGGCCAGGATGGCCAGGGCCATCCTGGAGGGGATGGGACTGCCGCCCTTGCCTGTCACCAGCGGAAGCAAGGGGATCCATCTCTACGCCGGACTGGACGGCAGCCAGGATGCGGAGGCAGTCAACTCGTTTGCGCACGAACTGGCCCGGGCGCTGGAAGCGGACCATCCGGACCTGATTGTCAGCGACATGAAGAAAACCCTCCGCGCAGGGAAGGTCCTGGTGGACTGGAGCCAGAACAACAGGGCCAAGACCACCATTTGCCCGTACTCACTGCGCGGCAGGAGCCACCCGGCCGTCGCCGCGCCGCGCAGCTGGGCCGAGCTTGAGGACCCGGAGCTGGCACAGCTGGATTTCCTGGCGGTGATGGAGCGCGTACGCGAGGGTATCGACCCGCATGCCGAGGAAGGTGCCGGGGCGGGAGCGGGCAGCGAGGGAGCGGGTGCCGCAGCCTCGCGTTCGTCCGCCGCGTCGCGGCCGTCCGTAGTGGCCTCGCGGCCGTCCGCCGCGTCCGCCGCGGCAGCCCCGCCGTCGTCGTCGGACACCGCTACCCGGCCGGACCCCCTGCACCAGTACCGCAGCATGCGCGACCCGGCCAAAACGCCTGAGCCTGTGCCGGCCGGACCGCCGGATGATGTGCAGGGACAAAGCTTTGTGATCCAGGAGCACCACGCGCGTAGGCTGCACTACGACTTCCGGCTGGAACGCGACGGCGTCCTGGTCTCCTGGGCGGTCCCCAAGGGCGTTCCGACCGAAGGAAAGAAGAACCACCTGGCGGTGCAGACCGAGGACCATCCGCTGGAATACGGCAGTTTTGAGGGCACCATTCCCAAGGGCGAATACGGCGGCGGGCAGGTGCTGATCTGGGATTCGGGCACCTACGAGCTGGAGAAATGGCGCGACGGCAAGGAA
>DATIMB010000396.1:0-9782 GCA_035475875.1 Micrococcaceae bacterium | reverse complement strand
GGACGAGCCGACCTCGGCGCTGGACGTGTCGGTGCAGGCCAAGGTGCTGGAACTGTTCAAGGACATCCAGGCCGAGTTCGGCTTCGCGGCGCTGTTCATCAGCCACGACCTGGCCGTGGTGGACATGCTCAGCCACTGGGTGGGCGTGCTCTACAAGGGCAAGCTGGTGGAAGAGGGCATCGGCTCCCAGGTGATGGGCAACCCGCAGGACGCCTACACCAAACGCCTGATCGCCTCGCTGCCCGTCCCGGACCCCGCCGAACAGGCCAAACGCCGCGCAGCGCACAAGGCGCTGCTGGGAGGCTGAGCCGCCTTTGAAACTAACCCGCAGATAACGCAGGGAAACTGGGGTTTCCGTGCGTTATCTGCGGGTCAGTTGGGAAGGGACGGCGGGGAACGCGGGCTCAGCCGGAGACAATCCGGATATTGAACCGGCTTCCTCCCGAGGACATCATCAGCCGCAGCCAGAGCGGCAGGTACATCTCCAGCCCGCGGGCGGCCTCCAGCGGGCCAAGGTCGCGGATGTGCCCGGCCTGCCAGCCCATCTCCTGCAGCAGGCCGACGACGACGGCCTTGGCGCCGTCGTCGTCCCCGGCCAGGAAGACATCGTGATCGCCGCCACCCACCAGCCCCGGGCTGACCATCACCTCTGCGCTCATCGTGTTCAGCGCCTTGACCACCCGCGCCTGCGGGAAGACGCGCTGGATGGACTCGGCCAGGCTGTCCGTGTTCAACACCGCCAGGGAGGGCGGGAAGCCGTCGGAAAAATCCAGGGGGTTGGCCACATCGAGAAGGACCTTGCCGGCAAGGTTGTCCGCTCCGGCCGCTTCCAGCGCCTGCAGCGAAGCGGTTCCGGCGGTGGCATTGACGACGACGTCCGCCCCGGCGGCTGCCCCGAAGAAACTGTCCGCCCGCGCGTTAGTCCCGGCGGCGTCGGCCCATTCCACCGCTTTGGGGTTGTTGGCATCGCGCGAGCCCATGGTGACCTGGTGGCCCAACTCAATGAACTTTCCGGCCAGCGCGGGACCCACCGTCCCGGTACCTAAAACGGCGATTCTCATGACGCACTCCTTGCCGGAAATGTTAATCGTCCCCGGCGCATGGCCCGGTTCGGATAACACCACTACAGCCACCGGCGGCGCTGCTGTCAATGGCTTCCGCAAGCCAGGGCCCCGGACAGCAGGGCATACCGCTGAATTACATCCGGCCTCGGGCTTCGGCCTAGACTAAATCCATGACTCAACCCGGTGACAGCCATGCGGACGTGCCTGACTTCGACCCGACGGCCAGTTCCCTTGCGGGCCATGTTGCCCCCGACATCATGGCCGAGCTGCTGTCGATGCGGTCCAGCATCGACAACATTGATGCTGCGCTGGTCTATCTGCTGGCCGAGCGGTTCAAGGCCACCCAGCGGGTCGGTTTCCTCAAGGCCCAGCATCAGCTGCCGCCGGCCGACCCGGGCCGGGAGGCGGCGCAGATCGGCCGGCTGCGCGCCCTGGCCGCCTCGGCGCACCTTGACCCGGCGTTCGCCGAGAAATTCCTGAATTTCATCATCAGCGAGGTGATCCGGCACCACCAGGACATCTCGGACAACCATTCGGCGGCCCAGGGCGGGGCCGCTGGTGCGGCCGGTGACGGGGCCGCTGACGGTGCCGCTGGCGCGGCGGCCACGAGCGTGAACGGCAGCGCCGCCAGCGCATGCTGAACGAGGGCGGGCTTCCCGCGGCCGCACCGGAGAAACCCACCGAGGTTACGGCCACCGCCCTGGGCAGCTGGCCAGGGAGTGACGCCGTTGAATCCGCCCGCATCACCCGCGGCGAACTCGGTGAGCCGCACCTGCCGTACCTGGTGGAACTGCCGGACCGCGGGGTGGGTGCCGACTCTGTGGGCCGGACCGCCGCCGTGCTGGTAGACATGCCCGTGGACGTGCAAACGTTCGGCTGGCGCCTGGTGGACCGGCCGGGCGCCGAGCAGCGCCGCGCGGGCTCGCTGCTGGCCTCCGATATCAATGTCCTGGCCGACGTCATTGGCGCCGAGGAACAGCCCGGCAGCGGCCTGAAGATCCAGCTCTGCGGGCCGTGGACACTGGCCGCGTCGCTGTACCTGCACTACGGCGAGCGGGCCCTGCTGGATGCCGGCGCCCGACGGGACATCGCCGAGTCGCTGGCCGCCGGGATCGGCGAGCACCTGGCCAAGGTCCAAGCCGCGGCGCCCGGCGCTCGGATCACGCTCCAGCTGGACGAGCCGGAAATCGGCCGCGTGCTGGCCGGCAGCATTCCCACCGCCAGCGGCTACCGCACCCTGCGCTCCATCCCGGGCCAGGAGGTCAGCCGCGGCTGGGAACTCGTCATCCGGTCCGCCAGGGACGCCGGGGTGTCCAGCGTCGTGCTGGCCGTTCCCGGGACGGAGCCGCCGGTGGACCTGCTCTTCGCCGCAGGGGCCGACGGCGTGGCGCTGCCCCTGGGCGGCCTGGTTACCGCCGATTGGGAGCGGCTGGCCGGGGCGGTGGAGGCCGGCCACCAGATCTGGGCCGGTGTCATTCCGACGGCGGATGCCACTGCGCCGCCCCAGGTATCGCGCCTGGTTGAGGCCGTGATGCGGCCCTGGCGCGGCCTTGGACTTCCCGTGCGGCAGCTCGCCGCGCTTCGGCTGACGCCCGCCACAGGACTGGCCGGGTACACGCCGTCGTCCGCCCGGGCAGTGCTCAGCCGGCTCACCGACACGGCCCGGGCCCTCAACGATGTGATGGCGGAGTAATACCGTACCGCAGGTAGACCACGCCGTTGCCGAAGCGGCGATGATCCAGCAGCTCCAGCCCGAGGCGGACGTCATCGGGGAAGAACGGCCGGCCGCCTCCCACCAGCTCAGGCGAGACGAACAGTCGGTACTCGTCCACCAAGCCGGCCCGGATGGCATGGGCCGCCAGCTCGGCGCCGCCGATGCTGATGTCCTGGCCGGCGACCGACTTCAGCCGGCGGACCAGCTCCGGGTTGAAGTCGTGCTTGATCCGGGTCCTGGCGCTGGCGGGCGCTTCCAGTGTTGTGGAAAACACCACCTTCTCCGCCGCCCGCCAGAGCTGCGCAAAGTCCTGGATGGCCGGCGGTTCCCCGGATAGCGGGACGCTTTCCCAGTACAGCATGACCTCATAGAGACGCCGGCCGTAGAGGTAGGTGCCGATGGGCCGTTCCAGGGCGTTGATGAAGGTGTGCACCTCCTCGTCCGGCGCGCTCCAGTCGAAGTTTCCGTCCCGGTCCGCGGTGTATCCGTCCAAAGAGGTGATGCCGGTGTAGATGAGCTTTCCCATGGCCGTCCTGCCTAGACCCTGATTTCCCAGCGCTGCGGCTGGGCATGCGCCGGAAGGGATCCGGGCACCCCGTGCGCGGCGGCCTCGTGGGCCGGGTAGGGCACCAGACGGTAATCGAAGCTGCCGGCGTAGACCAGCACGGTGCCCAGCTGAGGCTGGATGACCTTCACCTGGATCCGGTGGCGGCCGGTCTGCGCGTCCCACCACTGCTGCGCATAGGCCCGGGCATCCAGCCGGCCGGGCAGCGGCAGCCGGAGCTTGCCGGCCAGCAGCCGCGACGCCTGCGAAACACCCCGGAGCATGCCGTCCGGAGTGGCTTCGACGGCCAGATCCGTCACCAGCCGGCGGTGCTTCCCGACGTAGTCCACCAGCCGGTGCCGGCCGTGCACCGTCTGGAGGCTCGTCGTGTCCTGGAAGATCCGCGTGTGCGACGGAAACATGATTTCCCGCCGGGCAGTCAGGCTGGAGCGGCCGAACGGATCAAGATGTGCGTGGTTTTCGATCCGGAACGGAATGTTGAGGCCGTACTCCGGGAAGAAGGCTTCCTCACCCGCGCTCAGTCTCAGCAGCGGACGCAGCCACGCCTGCGGACAGCCTGCGACGTCGAACATCCCCGTGCCCTCGCCGTAATGGCCCGAACCGGGCTCCAGCGACAGGTAATCCCGCACTTCCGGCTGCAAACGTTGGAAATCCGAACCCAGAACCTGCTCGTAAACCCCGCTCATGCCCCAAGCCTACGTCCGCGGCCTGATCCGCCGCCGCCCGGCCGGGTTACCTCTGGTGCGGCTCCCATTCCGGACACCGACCCCGTTCGATGACACGTATATGTCCATGTCATCCCGCGGGATCGGCATCATTTGTGGACAAGGTGTCATATCCCGGGATCGGCGTCATTTAGACAGGGCGGGTCGCCGCCTTACAGCCGCCCGGCGGCCTTGAGCCGGATGTAGGTGTCCGCCAGCTGACCGGGCAGTTCGAGGGGCTCGGCGTCCACCACCTCCGCGCCCAGGCTCTTCAGCTGGGCGGCCACCGCCTCCCGGTCCAACAGTGCCCGCTGGGCGGCAGCGGCACGGAAGACCGCCGTCGTCGTGCCCCGCTCCGAGCGCAGCCGGCCCAGCAACGGATCGCGGACCGCGGCCACCAGGACCACATGGCGCTGCACCAGGCGGGCCACCAGCGGGATAAGTCCCTCCTCCGGCGCACCGGAATCCAGCGCGGTCAGCAGAACCACCAGTGACCGGTGCGCCGAAACCGAGCGGACCGTTGCGGGGAGCTGGTCCCAGTCGAGCTCGATCAGAGCGGACTGCAGCGGCGCCATGGCCTGGACCAGGGCGGCCAGCAGGTTCCCGTTCGCGGTCGAGCTGGCGCGGGCACGCACCTGCCGGTCGTAGGCCAGGAAATCCACCCGGTCCCCGCCTCGGTCGGCCAGCACCGACAACAGCAGTGCTGCCTCGATACCGGTGTCCAGCCGGGGCTCGTCGCCGATCCTCGCCGCCGACGTCCGGGAGGTGTCCAGCACAATGACCACGCGCCGGTCCCGCTCGGGCCGCCAGGTGCGCACCATCACGGCCTGCCGCCGGGCGGTGGCACGCCAGTCAATGGAGCGCACGTCATCGCCGCGGGCATAGTCCCGCAGCGAATCGAATTCGGTTCCGGCGCCGCGGAGCTGGACTGCGGCGCGGCCGTCCAGGTCGCGCAGGCGCCGCAGCTTGGAGGGCAGCAGCCGCTTGGAATGGAACGGCGGCAGCACGCGCAACCGACCGGGCACCTTGATGGTCAGCTGGCGGGCGGCCATCCCGAGCGGACCAAACGAGCGGATGGTGGTGTGCGGAATGTGCAGGTCGCCGCGCCGGGTCGGCCTGAGTCCGACGGTCATCCGGACGCGTTCCCCGGCGGCGACGGTGATCCGCTGCCGCGTTCCGACCGCCCCTGCGGAGGGCTGCCACCCCTCCCGGACCAAGGCACGCAGCGTCCGGCCGGAGCCGTTGCCGATGGTCAGCGTGGCGCCCGCAGGTTGCGTCAGCCGGGCGCTGTCCGGCACCTCCCGGCGCAGCGAGATCGCGCGCGGTGAGGCGGCCAGGGCAAGGTCGACGGCGGTGACGGCCAGCAGGAGCAGCAGCCAGGCAAGGATGGTCGTACCGGAGGGGACCAACAGCACGGGCACCAGTCCGGCCAGCGCCAGGATCACGAGCCGGCCGGTTATCGCCATCGCCGCGGCCCGTCAGCGCGGCACGGCGACGGTAGCCAGGATGCTGCCGAGCACGTTGTCCACGCTGACACCGTCCATCTGCGCCTCCGGCCGCAGCGCCACGCGGTGGCGCAGCGCCGGCAGGGTGAGGGCCTTGACATCGTCGGGCGTGACAAAGCCGCGTCCTGACAACCAGGCCCAGGCCCGGGCGGTGTTCAGCAGCGCTGTGGCACCGCGCGGCGAGACGCCCAGCTGGAAGGACGGTGCCGCCCGGGTCGCACGCACCACATCCACCATGTACGCCATGACCTCCGGCGCCACAGCCACCTTGCGCACAGCGCCCCGGGCCCGCTCCAGTTCCGCCGCGCCGGCGACCGCACGGATGCCGGCGGCGGCCAGATCCTGCGGGTCGAAGCCCAGGCTGTGCCGCCGCACCACCTCGATTTCCTCGTTGCGCTCCGGCAGCGGCATGCTCAGCTTGAGCAGGAACCGGTCCAGCTGCGCCTCGGGCAGCGGATAGGTACCCTCGTACTCCACCGGGTTCTGTGTCGCGGCGACCAGGAACGGGGCCGGCAGCGGCCGCGAGACGCCGTCCACGGTGACCTGGTGTTCCTCCATGGCCTCCAGCAGCGCCGCCTGCGTCTTGGGCGGCGTGCGGTTAATTTCGTCCGCGAGCAGGATGTTGGTGAACACCGGCCCGGGGCGGAAGCTGAAGTCGGACCTCTGGGCGTCGTAGACCAGCGAGCCTGTCACATCGCCGGGCATCAGATCGGGGGTGAACTGCACCCGCTTGGTGTCCAGCGACAGCGCCGCCGAAAGGGCGCGCACCAGCAATGTCTTGGCCACCCCGGGCACGCCCTCCAGCAGTACGTGCCCGCGGGCTAGCAGTGCAATGAGCATTCCGGTGACGGTGGCGTCCTGTCCGACGACGGCCTTGGCAACTTCCCGGCGCACGTCCAGGAGCGCCTGGCGGACCGGATCGCCGGACGGCAAGGTGGCGGGGTCCGGCGTGGCGGGCTGAGGCGCGGTGGCGGACCCCGGCGGGGTGGGCCGCGGCGTCGTGGGCCCCGGCGCCGTGGCCGGTTCGGGGGACCTCGCGGGCCCTTGCGCGATGGCACGTCCCGGCTGGATTCCTGATCCTGGTCCGGCTGTGGGCTCGGAAGGGTGCACTGCTTGGACGGGCGGCCATCCCGCTTGCGCTGCGTCCGGGTGGGTTTCGCTCATCTGGAGGTGATCTCTTTCTCTAGTGCATCAAGTTCGCCGGCCCAGCGCAGCAGGGCCGAGTCCGTCGTCGGCCGGGCGTGGACAAGGACTTCCTGCAGAGCGGCCAGCGGCAGGCCCGCATGCCGGCTGGCGGCGGACGCGACGTCGTCGGCCGTCGCCGCTGTTCCCAGGCGCAGGTGCCGGGCCAGCCTGGTGAGCGCTCCGGCGCGCAGCGTTGCCGCGGCCAGTTCCGTGGCATGGGCGTCCTGGTAGAGGCGGGCGCGTCCGGCCGCCGTCTCTGCCGCGGGGACCACCACGGGCAGCGGCTCCGGCACCAGCGGCCCGTCGCGGCGGCCCTTCCACAGCATCGCGATGACGGCAACGATCAGCAGCCAACCGCCGGCAGGGACTAGCCAGGCGGGAGTGAGCCGGGAGAGATCGGCGGGGCCGCTGCTGGCAGGCAGGTCCTTCACCGAAGGGACGTACCACAGCAGATTGGGCGTCTTGCCGAGCGTGCGGAACGCCAGGGCGGCGTTGCCGTTGCGGTCCAGCCGAGCGTTGCTGAGGACGGAGCCGTTCCCCAGGACCATGGTGCGGCCGTCAGCAGTCGCGGCGAACAGGCCCGCCGGCCGGGCGGCGGAATCGGCGAAACAGACCACCGGCCCGCGGTACAGTTTGCTGCTGTCGGCGGATCCGGCGCCGTTGCCGTTTCCCGCGTCAATCCTGCCGGCGGCAGTGGCGTCCGCATTGCCGCAATCTGCCGCGGCGGTGCTGCCCGGATCGGTGCGCCCAGGCAGGTCAGACGCGCCGGCCAGCGAGATCTCCGGTGCGGCCCCCAGCAGCGTCAAAGGCCCCGGTTCCACCAGCACCAGCACGGTGCCGGTGGAGGCCAGCCGCCCCAGCTGGGCGCCGCTCAGCAGGGCGTTCCGGTCGTACAGCAGCACGGTGGTTTTGTCCGCGCCGGAACTGTGGATGGCAGCCAGAGTGGCATCGAGCGAATCTGTTGCTTGCACGCCGACACCCTGGTGCTTCAGTACCTGCACGGCGGCCATGGCACCCTCCGGCGCGGGATTGTCCGGCGCCAGAACGCCGCCGCTGCCTCCGCCGACGCCCAGCACCACCCCGATCACGGCGACGGCCAGGAAGAGACTGCCAGCAATCAGCCAGAACCGGCGCCTGCGCAGGCCGGTGCGGAAACGGAGCTTCCAGTCGACTGCCGCGGTCCCGGCATCCACCGCCACGTTCACCGTGGACCTGCCAATGCTGACGGTCCGCCGTCGTACCGTTCCCACGGGCCGTGCCCGTCGTCGTACGCCGGCCTTTGGTCCAGCAGCGCCCTGTCCAGCAGCACCAGCTCCCGGTAGTCACTGTCTGTGGGGACGGCGTGTCCGTAGCGGACGCTGTTGAACGTCTGCGCCGCGCGCACCAGCGGTTGTCCTAGGGCCGGGAAGGCCACATCCAGCGCTGCGGTCACCTCGTCCGCCGTACGCCCGGGGCGGGGATCGAGCACCGCACGTTCCTCTGCGGCCCGAACGATGGCGCGGAACTGTTCCGTCACCGCCCCGGAAAAGTCGCCGTTTCCGGCGGCGGTGGTTGCCAGCGCACGGTGCTCGGCCGACGTCAAAACCGCCATCCCATCGAACACGGCCGGCGCGTCAGACCTTCTGGGGTTGAGCCGCGGCCTGGCCAGCCACACCGCCACAACCACCAAGGCAGCCAGCAGAACAAGGAGGAGCACCAGCCCCAGATTGGCGTTGAGCCCGGTGAGTCCATTGAGGAGATCGGTGAAAACCCCGATGATCCATTGGCCGACCACCTCGCCCAGACCCGGCCGGGCATTCCGGTAGACCTGCTGGGAAAGCTCCTGCTCCGCCCACTGCCGGGCCTGGTCGCCGCCTGGAACAACCGGAACGGACAGGACGCCCACGACAGGTGTAACGGCCAGGACATGCGTAATCGCCAGGAGGGGAGTGATGAGGCTCATGGGCCCGCCGTGCTCCAGGGCGAAGCGGCGGGCGGTGCGCCGGGTGCCGGCGGTAGGCCGTTGGTCCCGGGTGCGCCGGATACCTCGCGTGCGCCGGGGATCCCCGGAGGGGCGGGGAGACGCGGCTGGCCGGGGATTCCATTCGGATCGCTGTCCGGCCCGCCCTCGTGCTCCTTCATCAGCACGACGTCGAAACCCTCCTTGCGCATCCGCAGATCCACGTAGATCAGCGCCAATACACCCGATTCGAAGGCCAGCGCCACGGCACCGAGCAGGCCGGACAGGACCAGCGAGATGGCCTGCACCACCAGCACCTGGGTGAATTCCTGCTCGACCGTCGGATGGGGATTGATCAGAGCGCTGACCAGATTGGCCAGGAACGCCACCGGCGCGGCAATGATGCCGGTAATGGTGGCCACAATCACGCGGGCCAGCAGTGCCGTGCCGAAAGTCCGCCACCAATGGCCGGTTGTCAGATTCCAGGACCGGCCTATCGCCCGGAAAACACCCAGGTTTTCCACCACGAGGGAGGCCGGTGCCAGCAGCAGCTTCGTCCCGATCCAGACCAGAACGACGACGACGGCCAGCAGCAGCAGGGCGGTCAGGGCTGCGCCACCACCTCCCAACGCCGAGATCAAGCCCCAGGCCACCAGTGCCAGGGACGCCAGCACTACAAGGACGGCAGCCACATACAGCAGCGCAAGCCCCAGCAGGGCCCAGATGCGGCGGCGGGCCAACGACCACATCTGCCTGAAGCCGGTTCCGCGGTCCAGGACAGCCCGGGACACCGGAATCACCAGGACCCCCTGGAGAACCATGGTCGTGAGGGTCTGAAGTAAACCGGCAATGAGGGCCGCAGAACCGGCACCCACCACAAAAGCACCTACCTCGCTGCTGGTCACGTCGCCGGAGGCGAATGAGGTGAGTGAGAGTCCGGTCCCAAAGAGGACGGCCAGCAGCGCCAGATTCACCACGGCGGAGGCGGCCTGGACCAGCAGCGCGGAACCGAACATGGCCTTGGCATTGCGGCGGGCAGCCTGGAAGGCACCATCCAGCACCTCGCCCAGCGTCAGGGGCCGCAACGGGATGACGCCTGGCTTGGG
>DATIMB010000395.1:0-1838 GCA_035475875.1 Micrococcaceae bacterium | reverse complement strand
GCCCTGCATGTACCGGTCCAGCACCCGCGGGTCAACGTACGATTTCCGTGCGATGGTTGGCGTGTTGCCCAGATGCTCTGCCACCTCCCGCATGGCCGCCGCGATGGCCTTCTTGCGCGCGGTGGCGGTCGGGCGCGCGGGTGGATCCTGGGCCAGGACCAGGGCCGCCGTCACGGTGCCCTGCCAGGTGCGGAAGTCCTTGGCTGTGAAGTCCTCTCCGCATTGGTCCCGGATGAAATCGTTCAGCTGCGCGCTGGTGATCGGCTGCCAGCCGCCGTCATCGTCCTGATAGGCCAGCGCGGGCTCCTCGGGGCCGCGCTTGAGCATCGGTCCCAGTGCGGCCACCAGGTCCGGATCGTGGATGCTCGCTTCCCACTGCTGGCCGCTCTTGGCTGGGAAATCCAGCACCACGTCGTCGCCGCTGACCCGGACGTGTTGGCACTGCAGGGTGGTCACGCCATACGAGCCGTTGGTCAGCGCATACTCCTCGTTGCCGATGCGCAGCGCCCCGGTGTCCATCATCCGGAAGGCTGTGGCCAGTGCCTTTTGCTGCGTGTTGCCGTCCGAGTGCAGCAGCCGGGTGATGACCGGGCGGGCACGGATCAGGCTCTCGCCGAAGTTCAGCGACCTGTCGAACTTCTCCCGGTCCTTCAGCTCCCGCCAGCGGGGGTGGTAGAGGTACTGGCGGCGGCCGGCATCGTCGACGCCGGTGGCCTGGATATGCCCGTTCGCGGCGGGGCTAATCCAGACGTCCCGCCAGGCCGGCGGGATGGCCAGTGACTCGATGCGCCGGCGTACTTCCGGATCGGTCAGCCGTGAGCCGTCCGGCTGGCGGTAACTGAATCCCTTGCCGTGCCGGGTCCGGGTGATGCCGCGCGTGTTGCAGTTGCTGCGCCTCAGGCGTGGCTTCCTGCTGGCAGGAGCGGCTTTCATGCCTGGCTGCCGCCGGATTGCGTGTCCGGGTGATGGCGGTGGGGGTGCCGCGGATGGCTATCCGGATGCCGGTGGGGATGCAGGCGGCGCCGGGAACGCCGGGCTATCCGGCCACTGACGATTCCGAGGCTGGCGCCGTAAAGAATGTGCGCGCCCAGCATGGTACCGGCCCGGCCGGGCTTGTCCCGGTGGGCCGGCGGTAGGATCCCGAAGGCCGGCAGCCAGCCCTCGTAGCTGATCAACCAGATCAGCAGGCCGTACCCGATGCCGGTGGAGGCGTTGCGCCAGGCCGGCCGGACCAGGGCGCCATAGAGGGCGCCCGCGCTAACGCCGTATCCCACGTGGGCGGTGGATGCAGCCGCCTCGGTTTCCTTTTTGTCCAGCATCGGCAGGAAGTGCTTCACGATCTTCATGGGCGGCTGGCGGTTCATCACGCCCAGTTTGTCGGCGATGCCCAGTCCGATGCTCATCAGCACGGTGGCGGCGAGTCCTCCGGCAGCTCCCTGGAGGCTGCGGCTGGCGAATCCGGTCGGTCGATTAGTAAGCATGCTTCATGTTAGCGCCAGCGGGGCAGACGGTCGACGGCGGCGAGGCCGCCGGTTGCTGCTGGCGGGACGGACTGCAGCTTTGGGTTAACTCTCCAGCGCCCGGGCCAGATAGTCGATGGCCAGTTCGTAGCCCTGGATGCCTGCGCCGACAATGACCGCCTCCACCACCGGGGAGAGGTAGGAGAAGTGGCGGAACTCCTCGCGCTTGTGCACATTGCTGATGTGGACTTCCACCGCGGGGAGTTCGACGCCGGAAAGGGCATCACGGATGGCCACGGAGGTGTGCGTGTAGGCTCCGGCATTGATGACAATGCCGACGGCGGTCCCGCGGGCTGCGTGGATGGCGTCCACCAGGTC
>DATIMB010000394.1:0-6649 GCA_035475875.1 Micrococcaceae bacterium | reverse complement strand
CTCAGCGCCATCCTGCTGGGCCTGGGCCGCGCGCTGGGCGAGACGATGGCCGTTGCGATGATCATTTCCCCGGCCATCATTGCCTCGTTCCGGCTGGTCACCGAGGGGGAGAATCCGCAGACCATAGCCTCCAATATCGCGCTGAACTTCCCGATTGCCACCGGGCTGCAGCGGGACGCGCTGATCGGGACCGGCCTGGTGCTGTTCGTCATCTCGCTGGCGGTCAACATGGTGGCTAGGCTGATCGTCAACCGAAAGGGCCCCCGCCGATGAGTACGCCCACCCGCACGCTCACTAAAACGGCAAGTAGACAGCCGGGCGGGGTGTCAAGCACAACGGCGGCCCGCGCCTCCGCCCTTCCGGCCCGCGCCTCCGCCCTTCCGGCCCGCCCCTCCGCCCTTCCGCCCCAGCGCAACCGTCTGGCCTCTGGCCGGCTGCCCCGGCGGATCACCCTGTATACACTGGCCGGCAGCTTCGTCCTCGCCGCGGCCGTGACGGGACTGATCGGATTCAACTGGTTTGCGCTCGCGGCCTGCACAGCGGTGTTCTACCTGGCCGGTATCTGGGTGCTTTCCGTGACGGTGGAAAACCGGCGCCGGGCCATGGACCGTTTCGTCCGCGGCCTGGTCACCGCCGCGTTCCTGCTGGCGCTGGTCCCGCTGGTCTCCACCCTGTGGACGGTGGTCAGCAAAGGCATCCGCATCCTGGACTGGAACTTCATCACCACCTCCGGCGGAGCGGCAACGATCGACCCGAACACGCTGGAGCTGGTCACCTCCTCCGGAGCGCTGCAGGCAATTGTCGGGACCCTGGAAATCACCGGCCTGGCCACCCTGTTTTCGGTGCCGATCGGGCTGCTGACGGCGATCTACCTGGTGGAATATGCCGCTCCAGGATTCTGGCTGCGGCGCGTGGTGAACTTCCTGGTCGATGTGATGACAGGGATCCCCTCCGTCGTCGCCGGCCTGTTCGCGTTCTCGCTGTTCTCGCTGCTGGTCGGGCCCAAGGCCTTCAGCGGACTTTCCGCCGCCGTCGCGCTTTCCGTGCTAATGATCCCGACGGTGGTGCGCTCGTGCGAGGAGATGCTACGGCTGGTCCCGGCGGATCTGCGCGAGGCGTCCTATGCCCTTGGGGTGACCCGGTCGGTCACCATTGTGCGGGTGGTTATTCCGACGGCGATCGCCGGCATCGCAACGGGCATCACCTTGGCGATTGCCCGGGTGATCGGCGAGACCGCCCCGATCTTCATGGCTGCCAGCTTCACCGACGCGTTCAATGCCAACCCGCTCTCCGGGCCGATGCAGACGCTGCCGGTGATGGCCTATACCGGGTACAAATTCCCGGGCCAGGACATTGCACTGTCCAACAGCCAGGCCTGGGGCGCGGCGCTGCTGCTGGTGCTGCTGGTGGTGGTGCTGAACCTGATTGCCCGGGGCGTGGCCATGCTCTTCGCCCCCAAGGCCGGGCGCTGAGCGGCGCATGGTCCATTCGTCTTTCCAAAGAGCCTAAAAGGAGTTCCATGTCCAAGAGCGTCAGCATCAAGGACCTCAACGTCTACTACGGCGACTTCCTCGCCGTGCAGGATGTGAGCATCGATATCGAGCCCAGATCGGTCACAGCCTTCATCGGCCCCTCCGGCTGCGGCAAATCCACTCTGCTGCGCACCCTGAATCGGATGCACGAGGTAATTCCCGGAGCGCGTGTTCACGGCAACGTGCTGGTGGACGGCGACGACCTGTACGCACCAGGAGTGGACCCGGTGACCGTGCGCCGGCAGATCGGGATGGTCTTCCAGCGGCCCAACCCTTTCCCCACCATGTCCATCCGTGACAACGTGCTGGCCGGGGTGCGGCTGAACAACCGGCGGCTTTCGCGTCCGGCGGGCGACGCGCTGGTGGAAAAGTCGCTGCGCGGGGCCAACCTGTGGAACGAGGTCAAGGACCGGCTGCACAAGCCGGGCCAGGGACTGTCCGGAGGCCAGCAGCAGCGCCTGTGCATCGCCAGGGCCATCGCCGTCGAACCGGAAGTGCTGCTGATGGACGAACCCTGCTCGGCGCTGGATCCGATCTCCACCCTGGCCGTCGAAGACCTGATCAACGAACTCAAGGACAGCTACACGGTGGTGATCGTCACGCACAACATGCAGCAGGCCGCCCGCGTCTCGGACCGGACCGCGTTTTTCAACATCGCCGGTACCGGCAAGCCCGGCAAGCTGGTGGAGTATGCGCAGACCAGCACCATCTTCAACAACCCGTCCGTGAAGGCCACCGAGGACTACGTCTCCGGCCGCTTCGGCTGACGGCCAGTGCGCTGACGGCCAGTGCGCTGACGGCCCTGTACAGAGGCGGGCGTAAGCAGAGCAGGATTGAAGAAGCATTGCCGCGACCGGTGGCCATAGCGTGTGAGACATGAACATTTCACTTCAGTACTCACACATCACCGTCAACGACCTCGACGAGTCGCTCGCGTTCTACCGCGACGTCCTGGGCCTGGATGTACGCAACGACGTCGGCTCGGACGGACACCGCTGGGTCACGCTCGGCAGCACGGCCCAGCCCGATCTGGAACTCGTGCTGTCCGTCCCGCACGCCGGCCGCTCCCAGAACGACGGCGACGCGCTCCAGCAACTGCTCACCAAGGGCGTCCTGCCCAACATCGTGTTCCGCACGGACGATCTCGACGCCACATTCGAGGCAGTCCGGGCCTCCGGAGCCGAGGTCCTCCAGGAACCCATCGACCAGCCCTGGGGTCCGCGCGACTGCGCCTTCCGTGACCCCTCCGGCAACATGGTCCGCTTCAACCAGTCCTAAATACGGGAACCACGCCGGGCTGCCGCCGAAGTTGCTGCAACGGCTGGCATTCGGGCTTCGGTACAAAGATGGTTGCAGAACTGGTCAGGTGAAAGCTGATCTCGGCCGGATAAGCCCGATACCGCCTTGAACTCTAGAGCAGCGGCGACACGGCCAGGAAGAGGATGGCGCCCAGCACGGCACAGGCGATGGGGGTGGCTATCCAGGTGCCCAGGATGCGCAGCCAGAGCCGGCCGTTCGTGGCCGCAATGCGCTGGTTCGTTCCGGCGCCGACTATGGCCGCTGTCACGGTGTGCGTGGTGGACAGCGGCAGGTGCAGTGCGATCGCTCCCAGGAACAGCAGGGCGGAGCTGACGAGTTGGGCAACCATGCCCCGCATTGGGTCGATCCGGACCAGCCGGCTGCCCAGGGTGTGGGAGATCCGCCAGCCGCCGGCCAGCGTCCCGGCAGCCAGCAGCAGCGCCGTGAGAATAGGCACCCAGAGCGGAATGTCCGGCCCCGTGCGCAGGCCGGCCGCCCCGAGCGCAAGGAGGATGACCGTCGTCGTCCGCTGGCCGTCCTGCAGGCCGTGGCCAAAGGCGACGGCGGCGCTGGCCACCGACTGTCCGCGGCGGAACCGGCGGTTGACGAAGTTGGGCTGGGAGTGGCGGGCAGTCCAGACCGCCGGGTAGACCGACAGGAAGGACAGCCCAAAGGCCAGCACCGGGGAGATCAGCAGCGGCAGCAGCACCAGCCAGAGCAGCGTCGAGTCCAGGCCGACCAGTTGCGCCCCGCCCTTGAGGAAGGAGCCTGCCGCCGCGCCCGCGATGCCCCCGATCAGGGCATGCGTGGAGGATGAGGGGTAGCCCCGCCACCACTGGTAAAGGCCCCAGATGCAGGCCGCGGCCAGTCCCGCGGCGAGCAGTGCCAGGCCCGGGCCGCCCGGCGGGAGGGTGAACAGCTCCCGGCCCAGGGCCACCGTGAAGGACACGCTAAGCAGGGCGCCGACCAGGTTGAACAGTCCTGCCAGTACAACGGCGACGGTTGGGGTCAGTGAGCGGGTGCGGACGGCGACGGCGACGGCGGAGGAGACATCCCGGAAGCCGTTCAGGAACGCGAAGGCGGCGGCAAGAAGGCAGACGGCAACGAGGAGGAAACCAGCCACCCTACGATTCCTTGACGATGATGCTGCCTACCTGGGTGGCCACCCGGCGCATATCCTTCGTCACGTTGACCAGCTGGTCCGCGATGTCGCGGTAGCGCGCATACGGAAGGGGTTTGTGGTCGCGGAGCAGTTCGCTGACAAAGACCCGGTGCGTGCGCTCGGCTCGTTTGGCCAGCCGCAGGACCTCGATCCAGTAGTCCTCCAGCTGGTCCAGATTGTCCAACTGGCGCATCGCCTCCACCGTCAGCTCCGCCTGCCGGGCTATCACCTCAAGCTGGTCGGACGCGCGGCGCGGGATGCGTTCGAGTTGGTAGAGGGCAATCAGCTCCGCCGTGCCGTCCAGCTTTTCCATCGCCTCATTGAGGAACCGGGACAGGGCGTAGAGGTCCTCGCGGGGGAGCGGATTGATGAAACTGGTGCGCATGTGGGTCAGCAGCGCAAAATGCAGCTCGGTGGAGGCCGCTTCCTGCTGGTGCAGCCGCTCCGCCAGGTCGCCATAATCCTGAATGGGCGCCCCGAGCAGTTCGGAGAGGGTCTGCACGCCGTGCACCAGTTGCTGCGCCATCTTGGCCAGAATGTCCAGGCCGGCGCGTTCCTGCGGGAAGAGACGCAGTTTCATCGCTGCTGTCCTCTCCTGCCGCCCGTGGCCCTCAAGCGGGCATCTACCGCTGGCCGGAAGCGGATCTGGAAGCAAGCCCCGGAAGCGGACATAAAAGTGGTGCCGAACTGGGAGCGCCTCTCGGCGTTAGGCCGCTCGAAGCGGCTAAAAGATGGAGCCCGGGGGTTCCGCAGTCCGACACCACCTTCAGTTTTCTACTTTGGCAGGGCCATGTCAACAACAGTGTTTATCGTCACCGTCAGCACCGGGCGCGCCTCAAGGAGGCCCCAGTTTCGGCCCGCCGGGAAGCCCTGGTCCTAATCCAATTCGCCGCGACGCCACGCCTTCGCGGCGTGCTCCAGATCCTCGGCCGTCTTGATCAGCTGGTGCGCATTGCGGGTGAGTTTGCCGGCATGGTCTTCGTTGGCCGCTTCCCGGCTGTCCGCGATCCGGGTCTGGCCCAGGGCGACCACCCGGCAGAACGCTGCGGAGCGTTCCAGCGCAACGTCGAACTCGCCGTCGAACGCCCCCGAGAGGATCGCGTCGGCCATGGTGGACAGCTCATCTGCGCCGGGAGGCTCGGCGACCCCGGCGACGACGTGGGAGACCTGGGCGGTGTCCTTGCCGGCCTTGAAGTAGACGGAGATGCGTTCGGGGTCCCGCTGCGTAGCGGTGCGCAGCGCATAGAGCCGCCAGAGGGCTCCCGGAAGGGACCGTGCCGGGCTTTCGGACCAGAGCTCGGCCAGGACCTCAAGGCCCTGATGGTCGGCCAGCTTGACCAGCCGCTTGGTG
The DNA here is from genome assembly GCA_035475875.1 of Micrococcaceae bacterium. GTDB lineage: Bacteria > Actinomycetota > Actinomycetes > Actinomycetales > Micrococcaceae > Arthrobacter_M. Next base: position 1,305 of record DATIMB010000394.1, on the reverse strand, counting down.
ACGGCGGGGTCATCGCTTTCACGGCCCCGGTGGACCAGGGCCTGGGCCGCCAGATGTGCCGCCTCGGAGACACGTGCCGGGTCCGCTCCGCCTATGAACGGCTGAAAGTCCATGGGTGCGAATGGCTTGGGTTTATGCGGCCGAGGGGCACCGGTTCCTGGTACTTCGCTCATGATGCCGACACTACTCCTCTGTGTTTCCGCGGTCGAGGTCGCCTGCGGCCGTGTGGGCGGCGGGGCTGGCAGTCGCGATGTCTTGCGGATGCCCTGCCGATGCCGAGGGATTCCCGAGGGCGGGGAAGTGTGCGCTATTCTGGTTAGCGTCCGCGGTACATGCTGTGGACTGGTCGGGGCCTTTAGCTCAGTTGGTAGAGCATCGGACTTTTAATCCGTGGGTCGTGGGTTCGAGCCCCACAGGGCCCACCCATGACCGCCGTCAGCCCCATGGGCACAAGCAGGCTAAATTCGGCAGTCCGTGAAGCGCCGTGAGATGTGGCGGGAGTCCGGTTCCGATAGACCGCTACCGGAACCGCTGTCTTTACCGGTAGGCTCGGTTCTGCTGCCCCCGCTGCTGGAGCGAAGGGCGTTCAACCTCCTGGCAGTGGGGGCAGCATTAGGTGTTTCTGGCCTCGCTGCCTGTCCACACGTGCAGGTAATACCGGTTCAGGACCAATTCCTTGCAGGCGGAGCTGATGCCAGCAGCAACCTTAGCTGGCAGCGACGGGAAAGGTCTCCCTGAAACGGCTTGTCAAGGTCCTGACCGGACGGGTACGCGTTTTGGCAATACACGTCGGCATGGCTGCCACAGCATGGTGGTCGCGGCTGCGGTATTCGCTCGGGGTCATGCCCATGAGCTCGGTAAATCTTGAGCTGAACGATCCGAGCGAGGTACAACCGACCGTCATGCAGGCATCCGTGACGCTCATGCCTTCGCGGAGCAATGCCATGGCGCGCTCGATCCGGCGGGTCATGAGGTAGCGGTATGGGGTCTCACCATAGGTGGCCCGGAATTGGCGCGAGAAATGCGCTGGCGACATCAGCGCACGCCGGGCCATGGTGGGTACATCCAGGGGACGGGCGTACTCCCGGTCAATCAGGTCACGTGCCCGGCGGAGATACGCCAGGTTGGCGAGTTCCTGGGGCGTCATGCCACGAGATTACCACTCTCCGGCGGCAGTGGCCCGCGTATTCTGGGGGATCCGCAGGGCCACTGCCGGCCGCACCTGCAGCGCGCTACAGGACCAGCGCCAGCAAGGACACCAGGATCAGGCCCACCACCGAAATGATGGTCTCCATCACCGACCAC
>DATIMB010000393.1:0-2460 GCA_035475875.1 Micrococcaceae bacterium | reverse complement strand
GACTTTGGGGTGCGAGACCAGAGCGGACTCTATTTCGGTGGTCGAAAGCCTGTGCCCGGACACGTTCATCACGTCATCCACCCGGCCCAGCACCCAGATGTCGCCATCCTCATCCTTCTTGGCGCCGTCGCCGGCAAAGTAAAGGCCGGGGAACCGCGACCAGTAGGTCTCGACGTAACGGTTGTCGTCGCCCCAGATGGTGCGCAGCATCGACGGCCAGGGTTCGGTCAGGACCAGATAGCCGCCGGAGCCGTTGGCAACCGACTTGCCGGCATCGTCCACCACGTCCGCAACGATGCCGGGCAGCGCCTTCATGGCCGCTCCGGGTTTCCCGGCAGTGACGCCGGGGAGGGGGCTGATCATGATGGCGCCGGTTTCCGTCTGCCACCAGGTGTCCACCACGGGCGTACTGCCGCGGCCGATATTCTCCCGGTACCACACGTAGGCCTCCGGGTTGATCGGCTCACCCACGGACCCGATCAGGCGCAGGCTCTCCAGCCTGTACTTTGCCGGGATCTGGGCACCCCATTTCATGAAGGTGCGGATGGCAGTGGGGGCGCAGTAGAGCAGCGACACCTTGTACTTGTCGATAATTTCCCACCAGCGACCCTGGTGCGGGCTGTCCGGCGTTCCCTCGTACAGCACAGAGGTGGCACCGTTGGCCAGCGGGCCGTAAACGATGTAACTGTGCCCGGTGACCCAGCCGATGTCCGCCGCGGTCCAGAAAACGTCCGACTCCGCCTTCAGGTCGAAGACGGCCCAGTGCGTATAGGCGCAGCCGGTCAGGTAACCACCGGTCGTGTGCAGGATGCCCTTGGGCTTTCCGGTGGTTCCCGAGGTGTACATCACGTAGAGCGGATGCTCGGCGTCGAAGGCCTCGGCCTGGTGCTCCGTGGAGGCCTGCTCCACCGAGTCGTGCCACCAGATGTCCCGGCCCTGGGTCCAGTCCACCGGCTGGCCGGTGCGCCGGACCACCAGGACGTTGCGCACTTCCGGGCAGTCCTGCAGCGCCTCGTCGACGGCGGACTTCAGCCCGGAGGCTTTGCCCCTGCGGAACGCCCCGTCGGAGGTGATTACGACGCGGGCGTCGCAGTCGTGGATCCGCGTCCGCAGGGCGTCCGCAGAGAACCCGCCGAACACCACTGTGTGCGGGGCTCCAATTCGCGCACAGGCCAGCATTGCCACTACTGTCTCCGGAATCATGGGCATGTAGATGGCCACTCGATCTCCGGTCCGCACGCCCAGATCGGTCAGCGTGTTCGCTGCCTGGCAGACCATACGAGTGAGCTGAGCATAGGTGATGGTACGGGTGTCTCCGGCTTCTCCTTCAAAGTAGTAGGCAACTTTGTCCCCACGGCCGGCAGCGACGTGACGGTCCAGGCAGTTGTAGGCGGCATTGAGTTTGCCGCCGATGAACCATTTGGCGAAGGGCGGATTGGACCAGTCGAGGACCTCGGTCCACTTTTCCGACCAGTCCAGCCGCTCTGCTTGCCGCGCCCAGAAAGCCAGCCGGTCGCCGTCGGCCTCCTCATAGTCCGACGACGTGACGTTGGCTTGCGCTGAAAAGCCGGCTTCCGGGGGGAAGCGGCGCTGTTCATGCAGCAGGTTGGCGAGAGTTTCTTCCGATTCCGTGTTGGGGGTCGCCATCGCCGATCACCGGGGCCAGACGGGCAGCAGGACGCGCTTGAAGGTGAAGTTGGCCACCACTGCGAGTGAGGCGTACCAGGCAATCAGGGCCGTGATGATACCCAGCCAACCGCCGATCACGTTCAACGGATGCGAATCCGCAAAGGCGCCCAGGAACAGTGCGATGTAGGTCAGGGTCAGGAAGACGAAGACGCCAAAGACTGCCAAGCTGACGCGCCAGGCGGCGATGGTCATGTATGCGGTAAAGATGGCCCAGGCCAGAAGGTACAGGCCCACTGCCTTGCCAGCATCTGCTGCCGGCAGACTGGCCGCCGAGAACTGGTTCAGGAACCAGAAGGACAGCCAGAACGCGCCGTATGAGCAGAAGGCGGTGGCTCCGAAGACGTTGCGGTTGGCGAATTCCCAGATGCCTGCGCCGAACTGCGCGATGCCGCCATAGAAGAACGCGAGTCCCAGGACGACGGGCACGTCGGCTGAGGGGATGAAGCCAGCGTTGACCACGCTTAGGACAAAGGTGGTCATTGCGAAGGCGCCCAGTCCCAGCGCGGCCGGATCGGCGAAGGGCGGGCCCGCGCTCACGGACGAAGCCGTGGCTGTGTTTCCCTGGACAGGCAAGGGATTCCCAGCCCGGTGACCATTATCCGCCGGGACTGTCCCGGGAGCAGAGCTTGATTCGATACTCATGGCACGACTCCTTGGTCAGCACCAGCACCATCGCTGGTGACTTATAACAGACTACACCTCAGTAGGCAAGTGCAGTATCGAAAATATCTGCGGTGCATATCACACTGCGATAGATTTTGGGGCTGGATC
>DATIMB010000392.1:0-3348 GCA_035475875.1 Micrococcaceae bacterium | reverse complement strand
GCAGTGCCGGAATCGTTAAAGGGCCCGCCGGCCTGACGTAAACTAATTACGTGACGGGAACATTGCGTAATTGACGTGATCCTGCTCACCAAGGCGCATTTCCGGTTGGAAAGTTAGGTTTGGCTAACCTACAGTCGTAGGAGCGAGCCCGACCTAACCTGGTGGCTCCAGTGCTCCCACGTCCTGTTCCTTCGGTGAAAGGTTCCACCCGTGAAGTTCCCCTTCAACGCTGCCTCCAGGCGGTCCGTCGCCGCCGCGGCGCTCGTCGCCTCGCTGCTGGCCGTCTCCGCCTGCGGCTCCAGCTCCGGCAACTCCGGCCAGTCCGGTGCCGCGGGGGACGGGATCACCGTCTACAACGCCCAGCATGAGGCCCTGACCAAGGAGTGGGCGGACGCTTTCACCAAGCAGACCGGGATCAAGGTCACCCTGCGCAGCGGCGACGACTCGGAGCTGAGCAACCAGCTGGTGCAGGAGGGCAAGAACTCTCCGGCGGATGTCTTCCTGACCGAGAACTCCCCCGCGATGACGCAGGTGGAAAACGCTGGACTGTTCACCGACGTGGACAAGGCCACGCTGGACCAGGTGCCGGCGGACTACCGTCCCTCCACCGGAAAATGGACCGGCATTGCCGCCCGGAGCACAGTCTTCGCCTACAACAAGAACAAGCTCAACGCAGACCAGCTGCCCAAGTCCATCATGGATCTGGCCAACAGCAGCTGGAAGGGCCGCTGGGGTGCCTCCCCGTCCGGGGCTGATTTCCAGGCCATCGTTTCGGCGATGCTGGAACTGAAGGGCCAGGACGCCACGCTGTCCTGGCTGAAGTCAATGAAGGACAATTCGAAGGCCTACAAGGGCAACAGCACGGCCATGAAGGCGGTCAACGCCGGCGAGATTGATGGCGCGATCATCTACCACTACTACTACTTCGGCGACCAGGCCAAGACCGGGGAAAACAGCAACAACGTCGCCCTTGAGTACTTCAAGAACCAGGACCCCGGCGCCTTTGTCAGCCTCTCCGGCGGCGGCGTGCTGGCTTCCAGCAAGCACCAGCAGCAGGCCCAGGAGTTCCTGAAGTTCATTACCGGCAAGGCCGGCCAGCAGATCCTGCAGAACGGCACGTCCTTTGAATACCCGGTGGCCAGCGAGGTTCCGGCCAACGACAAGCTGGTGCCACTGACGCAGCTGGATGCCCCCAAGATCGACCCGGCCAAGCTGAATTCCAAGAAGGTCACGGACCTGATGACCCAGGCGGGATTACTCTAAAACCGTGGCAACACCCACCACCACGACACCGGCTCAGCCGGCACCGGTCCCGCAGGTGCCCGGGACGGAACGTCCGACGGCGGGAGGCAGGGGCAAGCGCCCCCGCCTCCCGGCCGTCGTCGTCCTGCTCTCTGCCCTGATCACCGTCTTCGCCCTGATCCCGCTGGGCTATGTGGTGGACATGACCGCCACCGCCGGTTGGGACAGCATCTCGGCGCTGGTCTTCCGGCCGCGCGTGGGCGAGTTGCTGATGAACACCATTGCGCTGGTGGTCATCACCGTGCCGCTGTGCGTGCTGCTGGGCGTGGGCGGCGCCTGGCTGGTGGAACGGACCAGCCTGGCAGGGCACAAGGCGTGGGCCATCCTGCTGGCCGCCCCGCTGGCGATTCCGGCGTTCGTGAACAGCTATGCCTGGGTCAGCGCCATCCCCTCACTCAACGGCGTGTTTTCCGGGGTGCTGATCTCCACGCTGTCCTACTTCCCGCTGGTGTATATTCCGGTGGCCGCCTCGCTGAGCCGCCTGGACCCGGCCCTGGAACAGTCCGCGGCCTCGCTGGGGCTGGGCGCCTGGCGGGTCTTCTTCCGGGTCATCCTTCCGCAGCTGCGGCTGGCGATCGCCGGCGGCGCGCTGCTGGTCTCGCTGCACCTGCTGGCCGAATACGGCGCCTTTGCCATGGTCCGCTTCGACACCTTCACCACCGCCATCTATGAGCAGTTCCAGTCCACCTTCAACGGTGCGGCGGCGAACATGCTGGCCAGCGTGCTGGTGTTCTTCTGCCTGCTGCTGCTGCTGGCCGAGTCCCGCACCCGCGGCCACGCCCGCTACGCGCGCATCGGTTCCGGCGTGCAGTCCGCGCCGGCCCGGCTGAAACTGCGCGCCTACCATGTACCGGCCCAGCTGGGCCTGCTGGCCCTGACCGTGCTGGCCTTCGGTGTTCCGCTGTTCCATGTGGGCCGCTGGCTGCTGGCCGGCGGTGCAGGCATCTGGTCCCGCCCGGAACTGATGCCCTCGCTGCTGCAGACCCTGGGCTACGGGGTGGCCGGAGCGCTGGCCACCACGGTGCTGGCCTTCCCGCTGGCCTATCTCGCGGTGCGGCATCCGGGCTGGCTGAGCCGGCTGCTGGAGGGCGCCAACTACATCAGCAGCTCCCTGCCGGGCATCGTGGTGGCCCTGGCGTTCGTCACCATCGCCGTCCACGGGATCCCCGCCATTTACCAGACCGCTGTCGTGCTGGTGGCCGCCTATGTGCTGCTGTTCATGCCACGGTCGCTGGTGAACCTGCGTGCCGGGCTGGCGCAGGCGCCGCGGGAGCTGGATGAGGCGGCCCGGGCGCTCGGCAAGCCACCCTTCGTTGCCTTCCTGCGCGTCACACTGCGGCTCAGCGCCCCGGCGGCGGCCGGCGGTGCCGCGCTGGTATTCCTGGGCATCGTCAACGAACTCACGGCCACGCTGCTGCTCTCGCCGAACGGCACCACCACCCTGGCCACCGAATTCTGGGCACTCAGCAGCGAGATCGACTACGCCGGCGCGGCCCCGTATGCGCTGTTGATGATCCTGCTCTCCGCCCCCATGACCTATCTCCTCTTCGCCCAATCCAAGAAAGCAGCCGGACAGTGACTGATGCCCGCACCAACTTCGGCGCAGCCGACCCGAGTCCGGCCAGCCAGGCTGTAGGGACCGAGGCTGCGGCCCAGGGCGTACGCCCCGGTGGAGCCCAGGGCGTACGTCCGAGTCCGGCCCAGGGCGCCGCCGACTCCGGCGCAGCCGACCAGGCTGCAGCGAGCCCGAGCCCAGGCCAGGGCGCAGCCGAGCCGGCACAGACCCGGCCCCGGCCGGAGTACGCAATGCCGCAGCGGATATCCCCTGCAGTGGCCGCCAGCAGCGACAGCCACCTGGAGATCCACGACGCCACGAAGTCCTTCGGCAGCACGCAGGTGCTCCGCGGCGTGAACCTCACGGTGGCAAAGGGCGGAACCACAGCCATCGTTGGCCCCTCCGGCTCGGGCAAGACGACGCTGTTGCGGCTGATTGCCGGCTTTGAGGCGCCCGATTCGGGCAGCATTTTGCTCAGCGGCGAGGCAGTT
>DATIMB010000391.1:0-8904 GCA_035475875.1 Micrococcaceae bacterium | reverse complement strand
TTCCTTCTTCTTCGTTAGCCGCAGGTCGGCGCATTCCGGAGCGCCGGTGGCGCCTGACCTGCGGTAGGCCCCTTGCCCAGTCGAGGGGCTTTTGTGTGTCTGGCCCTGCTGGCCGGAACACGGTGCGGAAGATGATGGACGAAGGATGGCCAGTGAACAGTGAAAAGGCAGGCTCAGTGAGCGCGCGACCCGGAACGGATGAGATGCAGGCGGATAGGTCCCAAGCGGAACAGGCGCAGACGGAACCGGTGCAGCGGGACGAGAACGTCTACAGCTTCGCGGCCATGGAGGCCAAATGGCCGGCCGTCTGGGAGGAGCTGAAGGTCTTTACGCCGCTCGACGACGGTTCCAAGGAGCGCCGCTACGTCCTGGACATGTTCCCCTATCCTTCCGGCGACCTGCACATGGGCCACGCCGAAGCGTTCGCCATGGGCGACGTCGTCGCCCGCTACTGGCGCCACCGCGGCTATGACGTCCTGCACCCAATCGGCTGGGACTCTTTCGGGCTGCCGGCTGAGAACGCGGCGATCAAACGCAACGCTCATCCCAGCGAGTGGACGTACGCCAACATCGACACCCAGGCCGCCTCGTTCCGCCGGTACGCCATCTCCGTGGACTGGTCCCGCCGGCTGCACACCTCGGACCCGGAATACTACCGCTGGACGCAGTGGCTGTTTAAGCGCTTCTACGAACGCGGCCTGGCCTACCGTAAGGACCATCCGGTCAACTGGTGCCCTAAGGACCAGACCGTACTGGCCAACGAGCAGGTCGTCAACGGTGCCTGTGAGCGCTGCGGCACTCCGGTGACCAAGAAGTCGCTGAACCAGTGGTACTTCAAGATCACCGATTACGCCGACCGGCTGCTGGATGACATGGGCGAGCTGCAGGGGCACTGGCCCGAGCGCGTGCTGGCCATGCAGCGCAACTGGATCGGCCGTTCCGAGGGCGCGCACGTGAATTTCGTGATCGAAGCCACCGCGGACAAGCCGGAACACTCGGTCACCGTCTTCACCACCCGCCCGGACACCCTGTACGGGGCCACCTTCTTTGTCGTCGCCGCCGACGCGGCGCTGGCGGAGGACCTGGTCGCGCCCGAGCACGCCCAGGCCCTGGAGGACTACCGCGACAAGGTCAAGTCGCTCAGCGAAATCGAGCGGCAGAATACGGAGCGGGAGAAGACCGGCGTCTTCACCGGCCGCTACGCTATCAATCCGCTCAACGGGGAGAAGCTGCCGGTCTGGGCCGCCGACTACGTGCTGGCCGACTACGGTACCGGAGCCATCATGGCCGTCCCGGCACACGACCAGCGGGACCTTGACTTTGCCCGCGCCTTCGGCCTGCCGGTGCGCGTGGTGCTGGACACCGGTGCCGAGGACCCGGCAGTTTCGGGCGTGGCCGCTGTCGGCGAGGGCGTGCTGATCAATTCCGGCGAGCTGGACGGCCTGACCAAAGCGGAGGCGATCCCGGCCGCCATCGGCATGGTGGAACGCCTGGGCACCGGAGAAAAGTTCGTGAACTTCCGGCTGCGCGACTGGCTGCTGAGCCGCCAGCGCTTCTGGGGCACCCCCATTCCGATCATCCACTGCGCCCAATGCGGCGAGGTGCCGGTGCCGGACGAGCAGCTGCCGGTCACACTGCCGGCCGACCTGCGCGGCGAGGAGCTGGCCCCGAAGGGTACCTCCCCGCTGGCCGCGGCCGCAGCCTGGGTGAACGTGGACTGCCCGCGGTGCCAGGGACCGGCCAAGCGGGACACGGATACCATGGATACCTTCGTGGATTCCTCCTGGTACTTCCTGCGTTTCGTTTCACCGCACTACACCGATGGCCCCTTCGATCCGCAGAAGGTTAACGAGTGGATGCCGGTGGGACAGTACGTCGGAGGCGTGGAGCACGCCATCCTGCACCTGCTTTACGCGCGCTTCTTCACCAAGGTCATCCATGACATGGGCATGCTGGAGGCGGACGAACCGTTCACTGCGCTGCTGAACCAGGGCCAGGTGCTCAACGGCGGCAAGGCCATGAGCAAGTCGTTGGGCAATGGCGTGGACCTGGGCGAACAGCTGGACCGGTACGGTGTTGACGCCGTCCGGCTGACCATGATCTTTGCCGGTCCGCCGGAGGACGACGTGGACTGGGCGGATGTCTCGCCCTCGGGTTCTGCCAAGTTCCTGGCCCGGGCCTGGCGGCTGGGCCAGGACGTCAGTTCCGCTGCCGGGACGGATCCCGCTGCCGGTGATGCCGCCCTGCGCGCGGTGACCCACCGCACCATTGCCGACGCGACGGAACTGACCGAGCAGCACAAGTTCAACGTGGTGGTGGCCCGGCTGATGGAGCTGGTCAATGCCACCCGGAAGGTCATCGACTCCGGTGCCGGCGGAGCGGACCCGGCGGTCCGCGAGGCCGCGGAGGCAGTCGCCGTGATCCTGAGCCTGTTCGCGCCCTACACCGCAGAGGACCTGTGGAACCAGCTGGGGCATCCGGCCTCCGTGGCGGATGCAGGATGGCCGGCCTTCGACGCGGCCCTGCTGGTCCAGGACACGGTCACCGCGGTGGTCCAGGTCCAAGGCAAGGTCCGCGACCGGCTGGAGGTTTCCCCCGACGTATCCGAGGATGTGCTGCGGGAGCTGGCGCTGGCATCGGAGAATGTGCAGCGGGCGCTGGACGGACGGGAGGTGCGTACCGTGATTGTGCGCGCTCCCAAACTGGTCAACATCGTTCCGGCCTAGCGTCGGTCCGGCGGATGCCTGAGCGGGAGCCGGCCGGGATCCTCTGGCTGCGCGCACAATTGGCCAAGTTCCGTCCGGCCGAGTTCCGTCCGGGCGTCCCCACCGTGGAGCGGCCCCCCGGCGTCGCCGTGCTGACGGATTCCGCGGCCTCGCTGCCTCCGGAGTGGGTGCAGGGCCTGCCCGACGACGGACGCCTCACGATTGTGCCGATGCCGGTCATGGTGGGGTCTGAAATCTACGGCGAAGGCGTGGATGACCTGGGCCAGTCGATTGCCATCGCCCTGGCCGCCGGAAAACCGGTGCGGACCTCGCGGCCCTCGCCGGGCCAGTTCGAACGCGCCTACCGCACCCTGTTGGACAAAGGCTACAGCGGCGCCGTTTCCGTGCATATTTCCGGCGCCCTGTCCGGCACCGTGGAATCCGCGCAGCTGGCCGCCTCGCGGCTTGATTTCCCCATCGAGGTGGTCGACAGCCGCTCCGCCGGCATGGCCCAGGGTTTCGGCGTCCAGGGGGCACTGCTGGCCGCGGCAGCCGGCGGGGGGCCGGCATCGGTGGCAGCTGCGGCCCGCAACCAGTGCGGCGCCGCGCGGATCTACTTCTACGTGCCCAGCCTGGAACAGCTGCGCCGCGGCGGCCGCATCGGAACGGCCGCTTCCTGGCTGGGTACCGTGCTGGCCATCAAACCGATTCTTTCCATGGAGGACGGCCAGGTGGTGCCGCTGGAGCGGATCCGTACCGCCGCGAAGGCCGTGGCACGGCTGGAGGAACTGGTCCGCCAGGACATCGCCAGCCGGCCCGCCGGCAGCGCCCGGCTGGCCATCCACCATTTCGGCAACGAGACCGCGGCCCGGGAACTGTCCGAGCGGCTGCGCCAGGGATCGCCCGCCGGGATGGAGGTCTATCTGACCGGGCTTCCCGCCGTGCTGGCCGCCCATGCGGGGCTGGGGGTGTTAGCGGTCATCGTCGGGGATAACCGGTTCCCCACTGCGGAATCCTTGGCCGGGACCGGCGGCGGCCCGGCTAGCTGACGCAGAGGCAGAACGGGTGGCCGGCCGGGTCCAGGAAGACCCGGAAGGTGGTGCCCGGCTGGGCATCAGCCTTCCGGGCACCAAGCTCCATGACCGCGGCCTCACCCTCATCGAGATCCCGCACCATCAGGTCAAGATGCATCTGCTGCGGCACCGTCTGGCTGGGCCATTCCGGCGGCCGGAAATTCTCCGCCTGCTGGAACGAAATGCAGTCGCCGCCGTCCGCGGGACGGATCTCCGCCCAGCCGCCGTCGTCCTTGACGTTCCAGCCCAGCACCTCGCCATAGAACGCAGCCAGAGCGCCGGGATCGGGGCAGTCAATAACCAAACCCGGATATTTCGCAATAGTCATAGCGGCACGCTACACCACCTCAGAGCTGGATGACACGCACCACCAGCAAGGCCGCCAGGACAACCAGCAGCGCGAACGTGGTCAGCGCGGCCTGCCGCAGATAGGCCGACTTGGGCCGCAGGATCGCCAGCGCGTCGTTGGCGACCAGCGCTACCACCGCGGCAAAACCCACTACCAGCGCAGTCACCGTGCCACCTCCAGTACCCGTTCGCGCCGCAGTGCCAATACCAGCATGCCCAGGGTGAGCAGGGACAGACAGGACACCGCCAGAGCGGGGTTCCAGAGGTGGGCGTAAAGCATGGCGGTAGCCACGAGGGCGGAGATGGCCAGGCTGGATCCGATGGCGATGGCCACTGTAAGCGGCAGCATCTCCGTCCGGCGCTGGCTGGCTGTCGGGTTGATCCGGAGCAGCATGACCAGCGCGGTGCCGGGTCCGGCCAGCAGGAACATGCCGACCACGGCCAGCCTGAGTCCACCGGGGCCAACGAAGGAGAGCGGAATTGATGCCGCGGCTACGGCGGCGACGAAACAGGTCAGATACAAACGGTTATTTGACATTGCTGGCTCCTTCAATGTGGAGGATGACTCCGCCGGAGTTGTGGAAGACGGGGGACCAGCCGGCGCTGGTGCTGCAGGTCTGCACCAGGTGCGCCAGATTGCCGGCCGGGCCCGTCTGCAGCAGCTCGGCGGAGGCTTCCTGGCTTTGCGTGATCACCAGGTAGGCGCCACGCTTGGCCAGTTGGTTGACCGCGTCACAGCTGACGGGGCTGGCATCGGCGGGGGTCTGGTCCGTGACCAGGGTGCGGTAGTCGTAACCGGCGTAGTGCTGGAAGCGCCAGGCGGTGTCGTGCACTCCCTCGATTACCATCGATCCGGGCTTGGCGACGGAGTAAAGGTGGTTTACCAGGGCTACCTCGTCCGGGCTGAAATTCTCCATCTCGTCGTTGCCGTAGCGGGTGGTCACCGTGGCCGTGGCCAGAACCGCGCCGACCAGCAGCAGTGCCCCGCTGCGCCGCCAGGGGAAGGCTCCCGGCGTCGTCGGAATCAGCGGCAGCACAGCCAGGAAGGCCATGAACGGCAGCCCGAAGAGGTAGATCCTCAGCAGCAGTTCACCGCCGTAGGGTTGCGCCGGCAGCAGCACAAAGGGGGCAAGGGCGCCGATGGCCGCGGCCAGCCACGGGGTCCGGCGGCGGTGGCCCACGATGGCTCCGGCCAGGGCGAGCGCCCAAACCAGTGCGGCCTCGGCCATCCGGGCGTAAACGATGAACTCATGGTCGGCGCTGCCCGTTATCCGGTTGGTGACCGATGCCGAGGTGGTGGCGGTCAGGTCGCCGAAGGAGCCGAAAACCTGGCCGATATGGCCCGAAACATACGGTGTGGCGACCAGCATCAGCCAGCAGGCCGGCAGCACCACCGCCAGCACAGGCAGGAACCGCAGCCGCAGCCGTCCGATCAGCAGCAGCCCCACCAGCATCGGAATGGTGGCGAAGGGGGTGAGCTGATGCGCTGCCGTCATGGCCAGCAGCAGCACGGCGCAGACCACCAGCAGGGTCACGGTGTCCGCAGCGGGCGCAGTGAGTCCCGGCCGCGGCTCAGAGGGGTCCAGCCGGTGCACCACCTTGCGCAGGGTGGCGGTGAAGCGGTTGCCGCCGGGCAGCCAGGCCCAGCCGTCGAAGGCGGTCAGTACGCAGGCCAGCAGCGTGAACAGCAGGATCAGTGAGTAGGCCTGCGGGGAGAGGTAGTCCTGACCGACCCAGCTGGTCAGGTAGAAGGCCCAGACGGCGGCCCAGGCATGCCTCCTGTTGCTGGTAAGCCGCGCCGCGATGGCCAGCAGGGCCGGCAGCAGCAGGATGTTGATGGCCAGCGGCGCCCAGGTGGCGACGGCCATCAGGTCGTGCACGCCGGTGGCGTCGGAGAGCATCCCGAGCAGGCCGAAGAGCCCCGGCCAGCTGAAGTAGGCGTCCAGATGCGGGTTCAGCTGCCCCGATCCGGCAATATAGTCCGCAATACCCAAGTGCCGGAAGCTGGCCTCCAGCCGGGGCACGCCGTGGATGATCGGGTCGGCGGCCTGCAGGATGACAATGAGCACCACCATTTGGGCGGTCAGCAGTGCCGGGAACAGCCTGCGCAGGCCCAGGGAGCCCACGAAACCCACCAGGCTGAGCCCCAAAGCCACGAAATACGCCGGCGGCAAAACCTGTATCAGGCCCATCCCGCCGATCTGCTGCGGGTCCACCTGGGTGAGCGCCCAGACACCCAGGACCAGGGCGACGGCGGCTACCGCGGCGAGGATCCGGCCCTGGAGTACCGGGCTGCGTTCCTCCCAGCCCAGCAATCCGGGCGACGTCCTGTTGTGCTTACCGACGGCGGCGTGCGCGGCGTGCGCCGCGTGCGCGGCGTGCGGGTGTCCCTCCTGTCCGGTGGGAACTGTCAATGTTTGTTCCGGCTTCATGATGCCTCGATTCCATCCGGGCGGCCCTGCGGCTGGGCAGGAACCTGGACTTGCGGTTTGGTGTGATATTCGGCGGTCAGGGTGCGCAGCCGGAAGCCGGCCACCAGCGCTCCGGCCAGCTGGCTGGCAAGCCAGAGCAGGGAGACCCCCGTCAGCGCGTAATTGTGCGCGACGGCGGCAGCGGGAAGGACCACCAGGACGGCGCTGAAAAGGGCGACGGCGGTAGCTTCGGCAAGGTGGCCTCGGGCGCGGCATACGCCGTAGTACACCTGCGTGACGCAGCTGACCACCAGGGCCGGGACCAGGACGGGCAGCAGGACCCATTCGGGCGCGTACTGCGGGCCCAGCAGCCGCAGCACCAGCGGACCGGCCACCATCAGGACCACCCCGGCCAGCAGGGTGAGCACCAGGCTCACGCGCAGGGCACCTCCCACCAGCGAAGGACCCGAGCGGTAGGTGGCCAGCTTGGTCTGGAGCGAATAGCCGGCGGACTGGGGGACGAAGAAGACGGCCGAGGCCAGCATCCAGACGACGTACCAGGCGGCGGTGGCCGAGGGTGTCAGCGCTGCAGCGACAATCAGCGGCAATAGGTAGCCCGGCGCCCGGTCGGTGAGCATCAGGGCATGGTTCGGCAGGCCAGGCCGGAGCAGGCGGCCAGCCTCGCGCACCCGGATGCCGTGTTTCCAGTCCGGGGAAGTGCCGTTGCGGTGCAGCTGGCGCATGCCCAGCACCACGCTCGCCAGCGCCCCGGCGGCCACCGCGCTGACGATGGCTGCCAGGTCGCGGAAACCCACCAGCAGGCAGCCCAGCAGGACGCCCAGCTGGATCAGGCCCTGGACCAGGCTGCGGACCAAGGTCCGGTCCGCCCTGGCCTGCGCCACGCCGATGTGGTCAAGCTGGTAGGCCACCGTGGCCAGCACTGCCGCGGCCAGGAAGAAAACGACTACGGCCGGATCGTCCCATGCTTGGCCGACGCCGGGACCCAGTGCCCGGGTGACCATCGCCAGGGCGCCGGCCACCAGCAGTGCGGACAGCGTCACCGTGAACAGGGTGGTCGCAATGAGCCGCCTGCCGCCGTCGTCCTGTGTGGGAAGCAGCGTCAGGGTGGCGGGACCGATGCCAAGCAGGCCCAGCTGCACGGCCAGCAGCGCTGCCGACACGACGGCAGATCCCAGGCCGATCTGCGCCGGCGGAAGCATCAGGGCCGCCAGCGCCCAGAACAGGAAACCTGTCAGCATTGGCGCAATCCGGGCCGCGGTCAGCCACGCGGCATTGCCCCCCAGCGACAGTCCCTGCGGCGCCGGGCGCAGCAACTGGCCCAGCATGGAGCGGTAGTTGTAGAGCAGGAACCCCACCCAGTACGGCAGATACCGCGGTGCGTGCAGCGCCGACAGCGCCGCGCCGCGTCCGGTGGCCAGCAAGGGCAGCATCAGCAGCCATCCCGCGCGGCGCGGGTGTTTGCGGATGGTCCGTGCCATCCCGGCCCCGTCCTGCAGCCACTGGTCGCGGGCACAGTCGAAGTCGTCCGCAAAGCGGTGTCGCACCAGAGTAGTCTGCGAAACCCCGATCCGCCGGCCGGCCTGCTCCAGCCGGATGCGCAGCTCAATGTCCTCCCCGGAACGGAAACCCTCGTCGAAACCGAGGTCCAGGAGGATATCGCGGCGCATCAGGGTGGCGCTGACCCCGAACCAGGAACGCACCCGGCTGTGGTTGTGGTGCCAGGCCAGGGCCGCGCCCCAGTAGCCCGGGCCGTCCGATTCGCTGGCCAGGCCGAACTGCAGCCCGTCGAAACCGCCGTCCTCAAACTCGCCCAACAGCGCAGCGAGTGTTCCCGGCGGCAGCACGACGTCGGCATCGATCAGGGCGACGATATCGCTGTCGGCGTACCTGACTCCCATCATCCGCGCCGCCGGCAGGCCGCTGCCGCCGTCGGAGATCACCTGGGCACCAAAGGACCGGGCGATCTCGACGGTGGCATCGGTGGAACAGCCGTCGACGACGATGATTTCGTGCGGACGCTGGCTCAGCACGGAGGCCAGGCATTCGGCCAGCCACGCTCCAGCGTTACGGGCCGGAATAACCACCGACACCGCAAGATCCGGTTGCTGCTCCACTGCGTCCACCCCTCGTTACTGCTCGCGGTCCAGCTGGCTGCGCACTATTCCGGTCACGTAGTCGGAGGTGCGGTCCGCGGACCAGCTCACTGGTATCCGCAGCACCGAGCAGGGCACCCCTTCCAGGGCACGGGCGACGACGGCGGCCTTCTGTCCGAAATGCTCCTGGATGGGTACCAGACCGGTGGATCCCAGGGCTTCGATGAGGCGCCGGGAGACCGTCGGGAGTTCG